>NZ_BCBO01000083.1:0-36061 GCF_001320835.1 Pseudomonas sp. NBRC 111138
ATTAACCCTCAGGCCGCCTTTTGTCATTGCGCGTACTGCTTGCTCAACCCCGGCGGCACGCCTTGCACGTTGGTCTCTTCCCATGGCCCGTTGGGGCTGATGGAGCGGCTCCAGCCGTTGCTCCAACGGTAGTAAGTGCGCTGGCGGTAGAAGGTGTCAGGCTGATCGTCGAGCACGTACACCTGCATCTTGCCGTCCCAGTGGCTGGCGGCGCCCGGCGGTGGGGCAAAGGTCGGCGACTTGCTTGGCAGGGGTTTGGCCGGTGGCGTCACCGGGCCGGAAGGTTTGGTGCTGGGCTTGGTGTTCGGCTGGGTCGAGGGGCCAGACGGTGGAATAGTCGGGCCGGTCGGCGCCGGAGGTGGGCGGTGGACCGCACAGGCGCTCAGGCCGAGTACCAGGCTGAGCAAGGTGATGCGTGCAAATGCGGTCATGGGTGTGTCCTCAGAATTACTGGTCCGGAGTGTCGATGGTCAGTTGCTGCAACGCAGTGGTGCTGCTGGCCAACGGTTGGCTGCGGCCGATCCATTCGCCAGTGGTCGGTTGGCCGGCCCGGGATATGCGCGCAACCAGTTGGACTTCGGGGAAGTTGGACAGTTTCAACTGCGGCATCATCGCGTCGGCATCGCCCAGTTCGACGGTGACCGGCAATGCGTCGACGGTCACACGCTTGGCAGCCAAGGGCGCCGGGGGGCCGTTTACGGCGCGGGCAAAGATGAACACGCTGTCGCCTGGCAGGACGTTGGCCTTCACTTCGGCAGATAAGTCCACCCGCACGGTCAGTAGCGCCTTGGGCGCCTGGGCGACGCTGCCACCGCTCTCCTTGAGCTTCTCTGCCGCGCGATCAATCCCGCCTTGCAGGGCGACACGGGAATTGTCTTCTGGCGGCAGTTGCGCGAGCAGGCGGTTCCAGTAGTCGATGGCTTCCTGATAACGCTGGCCCTCAAAGGCAGCGATACCCAACAGGCCAAGACTGGTGACTTCCTTGGGATCGAGCTTCAAGGCTTCGTCGGTCAGCGCCTGAACCTGAGGCGACCATTGTTTGTTGTCAGCAAAGTACTGCGCCTGGGCCCATTGCCCGAGCAGTTCCGGTTGGCGCCCGGCCAACGCAACCGTACGTTCAAAGACTTTGGCGGCATCGCCGGCACGGTCTTGGGCCATATAGGCGCGCCCAAGGAAGTACAAACCTTCTGCCGAATCCGGTTGTGCAGCGGCGGCGCGTTCCAGGCGGCGGGTCATGTCGGCCATGGACACCGGCGGTTGGGAAAACTCACGGGTCAGTTCAACCTTGTCGCTCGCGCCATAATGCAGGTACAGCGCAACGCCCAGCACAGGCACCAGAAACGCCGCCAAAAACGGCAGCGGTTTGCCTAACCGCGATTCGCGGGGCTTTTCCACACCTTCAGTGTCGGCCAGCAACTCACGGGCCGCTTCGGCGCGGCCGGTGTCGAGTTGCGCGGTATTCAACACACCTTCGTCCTGCTGCGCTTGCAGCTCGGCGACGCGTTCCTGGTACAGCGCCACGTTCAACGCGGTGCGATCCTCTTCACGCTGGGCACGACGGCCACGCAACACAGGGATCAACAGGAAACTCAGGGCAATCAGTAGCAGCAAACCGGCTGCGAGCCAGAAATCAATCATCAGTCTTGGTGTCCAGCAATTGGTCGAGGCGTTTACGCTCTTCAGGGGACAGCGCATCGGCGCCATCAATCGGTGCGACACGGCGCCGACGCACGATCACGGCCATTACCACCACGCCGGCCAGCAACAGCCCGGCCGGGCCAAACCACAGCAGCGCGGTCTTGCCGGTGAGTGCCGGTTTGTAGCGTACGAAATCACCGTAGCGGTCGACCATGAAGTCGATGATCTGCTGGTCGTCCTTGCCCTCCCCCAGCATGCGGAAAATCTCTCTGCGCAGGTCGGTGGCGATCGGGGCGTTGGAGTCGGCGATGTCCTGATTCTGGCATTTGGGGCAGCGCAGTTCCTTGGTCAGGTCGCGGAAACGCTCACGCTGCGCGTCGTTGGCGAATTCATAGGTGTCGATGGCGGCGTGGGCCACGCCGGCCAGGCCCAGGGCTAAAACGGCAGAGGTCAACCAACGCTTCATGGCTTGGCCTCATCGACCAGGGCCTGGTACTTGGCGGCCAGTTGCTCACGCCACACCGTTTCGTCGATCACGCCGACGTACTTGTCGCGGATCACACCTTTGGCGTCGATGAAGAAAGTTTCCGGCGCGCCGTACACACCCAGGTTCAATCCCAGGTTGCCGTCTTCGTCGCGGATATCCAGCTGGTACGGGTTATGAAACTCCGCCAACCACTTCACGGCCGCCGCATTGTCGTCCTTGTAGTTGATGCCGTAGATCACCACACCCTTCTCGGCCAGCTTGTTCAACACCGGGTGTTCGACGCGGCAAGAGATGCACCAGGTGGCCCACACGTTGACCAGCGCCGGCTTGCCCTGCAAGTCTGCCTGGGTCAGGGTCTTGTCACCCTGCACCGTTGGCAGGTTGAAGGCGGGGAACGGCTTGCCGATCATCGCCGAAGGCAGCTCGGCAGGGTCCAGGTACAACCCGCGATACAGGAACACCGCCACCAGCAGGAACAACGCCAGCGGCACAACCATCAACCAACGCTTCATACCGCAGCTCCCGAAAGGCCAAGCGCTTCACGCACCCGGCTCTTGACCTTGACCCGATAGCGCCGGTCCAGCGCTGCGAGCAACCCGCCGAACCCGGTGAGCAAACCGCCGAACCAGATCCAGCGCACGAAGGGTTTGACATGCACGCGCACGGCCCAGGCCCCGTCGCCCAAGGGTTCACCGAGGGCCACATACAGGTCACGGGTGAAACCGGCGTCGATACCAGCCTCGGTCATCATCGAACTCTGCACGGTGTACAGGCGTTTCTCCGGGTGCAGCACGGCGATTTCCTTGCCATTGCGCACTACGCGCACCGTGCCTTTGTCGGAAGTGAAGTTCGGCCCTTCGAAGTGCTTGGCACCTTCGAAGATGAAGTGGTAACCGGCCAGGTCCATGGACTCGCCCGGCGCCAGGCGCAGGTCGCGCTCGGCGCTGTTCTGGCTGGACAGCACTACCCCAAGGGCGCACACCGCGATACCAATGTGGGCGATCTGCATGCCCCAATAGCTGCGGGTCAGGGTGGGCAGGCCCTTGAGCAAACCCTTGTGGCGCGTTTTGTCGACGATGTCCCGCGCCCCCGCGAGCAACACCCAGGCTGCCAGCAGGAACGTCGCGAGTACCGCCCAATTGAAGTCGCCGTAGGCAAACCCGGCGATCACCGCCAGGGCCACGCTGCCGAGCAGCACCGGCATCAGCATGCCCGCCAGCCATTTCACCGGGGTGTCTTTCCAGCGCACCAGCACGCCGACCGCCATCACCACCATCAACAGGCCCATCAGCGGGATGAACAACGCATTGAAGTACGGCGGCCCCACGGACAGCTTGGCGCCGCTCAAGGCGTCCAGCACCAGCGGGTAGAGGGTGCCGAGCAGGATCATCGACGCGGCTACCACCAGCACCAGGTTATTGCCCAACAACAGGGTTTCCCGCGACCACAGGTTGAAACCGACCTGGCTCTTGACCACCGGTGCGCGCAGGGCAAACAGGGTGAGCGAGCCGCCGACGACAAACAGCAGGAAGATCAGGATGAACACGCCGCGCTCAGGGTCTGAGGCAAACGCATGCACCGAGGTCAGCACGCCCGAGCGCACCAGGAAAGTGCCGAGCAGGCTGAGGGAAAACGCCGCGATGGCGAGCAGTACCGTCCAGCTCTTGAACACGCCACGTTTTTCGGTGACGGCCAGGGAGTGAATCAGCGCGGTACCCACCAGCCACGGCATGAAGGAGGCGTTTTCCACTGGGTCCCAGAACCACCAGCCGCCCCAGCCGAGTTCGTAGTAGGCCCACCATGAGCCCAGGGTGATACCGATACCGAGGAAGGCCCAGGCAACGATGGTCCATGGCCGTGACCAGCGCGCCCAGGCGGCGTCGAGACGCCCGCCGAGCAAGGCGGCGATGGCAAACGCGAAGGCCACGGAGAACCCCACATAACCCATGTAGAGCATCGGCGGGTGCACGATCAGGCCGATATCCTGCAGCAACGGGTTGAGGTCGTGACCGTCCACCGGGATCTGCGGCAGGATGCGGGTGAACGGGTTGGAGGTCATGATCAGGAACAGTAGGAAGCCGATGCTGATCATGCCCATCACCGCCAGCACCCGCGCCAGCATCACTTGCGGCAATTGGCGCGAGAACACCGAGACGGCGAAGGTCCAGCCGCCGAGGATCAAGGCCCACAACAGCAATGAACCTTCGTGGGCACCCCACACGGCGCTGAACTTGTAGTACCAGGGCAAAGCGCTGTTGGAGTTGTTGGCAACGTAGGCGACCGAAAAATCGTCGGTCATGAAGGCGTAGGTCAGGCAACCAAAGGCGAACAGCAAAAAGGCAAACTGGCCCCAGGCGGCAGGCTGCGCCAGGCTCATCCACAGGCGGTCGCCGCGCCAGGCACCCAGCAAGGGCACCACGGCCTGGACCACGGCAAAGCACAGCGCGAGGATCATCGCCAACTGGCCCAGCTCCGGAATAAACAGTGCGGACGTCATGGCTCAGCCCTCCTTGACTGGGGTGGCGGGAGCGGTTTGGCCGCTGTCTTTCAAGGCTTTGGTGACCTCGGGCGGCATGTATTTTTCATCGTGCTTGGCCAGCACTTCGTCAGCCACTACCACGCCATCGGCGTTGAGCTTGCCCAAGGCGACAATGCCCTGGCCTTCCCGGAACAGGTCCGGAAGGATGCCCCGATAGGTGATGGTCACGGCCTTGTTGAAATCGGTGACGACGAAGGTCACGTCCAACGAATCGCCGGAACGCTTCAACGAGCCCTGCTCCACCATGCCGCCAGCGCGGATGCGCGTATCGACCGGTGCCTCGCCATTGGCGATCTGGGTGGGCGTGTAGAACAGGTTGATGTTCTGCTGCAGGGCGCTCAGGGCCAGGGTCACGGCAATGCCGACGCCGGCCAGGATGGCAAGGATGATCAACAGACGCTTTCTACGCAGCGGATTCACTTTTCGGTCTCCCGGCGCAGACGTCGCGCCTCTTGTTGCAGGTAACGCTTGCGGGCCAGGATCGGCGCGGCGACGTTGAGGGCCAGCACCGCCAGGCAGATGCCATAGGCCGTCCAGACATACAGGCCGTGGTGGCCCATGGCGAGAAAATCACTGAAAGAAGCAAAACTCATCCACGTGCTCCCAGGCAGCTTTGCACTTCGGCCTTTACCCAACTGGTACGGACTTCACGCTTGAGCACTTCAAGGCGCATGCGCAGCAGCAATACGGCGCCGAAGAAACAGTAGAAGCCCAGCACCATCAGCAGCAACGGCGCCCACATTTCCACGGGCATCGCCGGTTTTTCGGTGAGGGTGAAGGTGGCGCCCTGGTGCAGGGTGTTCCACCACTCCACCGAGTACTTGATGATCGGGATGTTGATCACGCCGACAATCGCCAGCACCGCGCAAGCCTTGGCGGCGCTGTCACGGTTGCTGATGGCGTTGCCCAAGGCAATCAGGCCGAAATACAGGAACAGCAGGATCAGCATCGAGGTCAGGCGCGCATCCCACACCCACCATGAGCCCCAGGTCGGCTTGCCCCAGATCGCACCGGTCACCAGCGCCACGGCGGTCATCCACGCACCGATGGGCGCGGCGCATTGCAGGGCTACATCGGCCAGCTTCATCTTCCATACCAGGCCGACGACACCGCACACCGCCAGCATCACATAGCAGGACTGGGCCAGCATCGCGGCAGGTACGTGGATATAGATGATGCGAAAGCTGTTGCCTTGCTGATAGTCCGGCGGCGCAAAGGCCAGGCCCCAGACCAGGCCGGTGCCGATCAGCAGGATGGCGGCGATACTCAACCACGGCAGCAGCTTGCCACTGATGCCATAAAACCATTTGGGCGAGCCGAGCTTGTGAAACCAGGTCCAGTTCATTGCTGTTTCCATCACGGTGCTTTTCGTCGTGGCGAAAAGCTCAGGGTCTTTACTGACTCAGCGTCATTGACGCCGGGTCAGACCTCATTATTCACCGACGCTGATTTTCAGGCCGGCGGCTATAGCAAAAGGTGTCAGGGTTACCGCCAGGGCGGCCAGGCTACCCAGCCACAAGAGATAACCGGTCGCCGGCATGCCCATGAGCGCGGCTTGCAACGCGCCACTGCCCAGGATCAACACCGGGATATACAGAGGCAGAATCAACAGCGCCAGCAACAGCCCGCCCCGTTTCAAGCCGACGGTCAACGCTGCGCCCACCGCCCCCAACAGGCTGAGCACCGGCGTGCCGAGTAACAAAGACAGGAGCAGCACCGGCAGGCATTCAACGGGCAACCCAAGCATCATGGCAAGCAGTGGCGAGAGCAAGACTAGCGCTAGGCCGGAAAAAACCCAGTGTGCCAGCACCTTGGCCAGTACCAGAAGTGGCAACGGGTGCGACGAAAGGACCCACTGCTCCAGGGAACCGTCTTCGAAATCACTGCGAAACAGCCCGTCCAGCGAGAGCAGAACCGATAAAAGCGCGGCGACCCACACCAGTCCTGGGGACAAGGTTTGCAACAGTTTAGTCTCCGGGCCAACCGCCAGCGGGAACAGCGCGATCACGATGGCAAAGAACACCAGCGGGTTGGCCAGTTCGGCGGGGCGACGGCACAACAGCCGGGCTTCGCGGGCGACCAACAGGGCGAACACACTCATAGCGACCACCGCCCCAGGTCCAGCTCACGGTAGCCAGCAGGCATACGCGCCAAGGTGTGGTGGGTGGTGAGCACCACCAGGCCGCCTTGCTCGCAGTGCTGGGCCAGGTGTGCTTCGAGTTGAACCACGCCTTGTTTGTCGAGGGCGGTGAAAGGTTCGTCGAGAATCCACAACGGCGGGCCGGGCAAGTACAAGCGGGCCAAGGCCACGCGGCGCTGCTGGCCTGCGGACAGGGTGTGGCAGGGAACGTCCTCAAAGCCCTTGAGGCCCACGGCGGCCAGGGCCTGCCAGATGGCGTCACGGGAAGCAGGATGATGCAGGGCGCTGAGCCAACTGAGGTTTTCTTCAGCAGTGAGTACGTCTTTGATGCCGGCGGCGTGGCCGATCCAGATCAGGTTGCGCGCCAGCTCGCTACGCTGTTCGTTCAAGGGCTTGCCGTTGAGATGCACCACGCCGGCCGTCGGCTGCATCAGCCCGGCCAGCAGGCGCAGCAGGCTGGTCTTGCCGCTGCCATTGGGGCCACTGATTTGCACCATGTCCCCACCCGTCAGCCGCAGGTCGAGTTGCTCGAACAGCAGGCGCAGGTCGCGTTCACAGGCAAGCGCTACGGCTTCAAGAAGAGGGCTGGTCAAAAGATCGCGGGCCTTTACGGTTCAAGTCGGCGGTGCAGCGGCCGTTATAGAGAAATGCACAATAACGGCTTTGGCGACCGATTTTAGAGAGCTGGATCAAATAGTTGTGAGGTTTTTACCGCTCTCTTTGCAGACGGGCGGCATTATACATGCGATGCCCTACTCTAAAGAGGGCAATTTCCCCAGAGACGATGCGCACGATGACCGGCGAGATCAACCTTCCTCCACTGCCGCCAACCTCCGCACCCGGGCCCACTCCGCTGCCTGGGGCCGGCGCATTGCTCAAACTGCTGGAGCCGCAGGCCGGGTTGATCGACCCGGGGAAAACCGTGAACGCTGAGGTCATCGCGCTTAAACAAGGCGGCGAGGCCTTTCAGTTATTGCTCAAACTGACCCTCGCCGGCGGTCGCCAGACGCTGGTGCAGGCCAGCAGCTCCCAGCCCTTGCCCCTGGGCAGCAATGTGGCGGTGAGCCAGACGCCTGCGGGCAACCTGGCCATTACCTTGCAGCAAGCCATGAGTGCCAACGTGGCCGCTCTCACTCGCCTCGACACCCACCAGATGCCGGTGGGTACGTTGTTGCAAGCCAAGGTGCTGACCACGCAGATGCTGCCCCAGGGCACGGCGCAACCGGCGATCTATCGCTCGCTGGTGAGTGTGCTCAATAACGCCCTGGCCGGTGCCACCCTGACCTTGGAAAGCCCTCAACCGCTGAGGGTGGGCAGCTTGCTCAGTGCTGTGGTGCAGAACGCGCAGACCCTGAACTTCGTACCGCTAAGCGGCCTGAAGGACCAACTGGCCGTGACGCAGCAACTAGCCACTCAGCAAAGTCGCCAAGGCTCGCTGGATGCGGTGTTCACCGCCTTGCAAAACCTGCCCCGTGGCGACAGCACATCGGCCGAACTGCGGGCCGCCGCCGAGCGATTGTTGGCGGCCTTGCCCGATCTGGCACAGGTCAGCAATCCCAAGGTGCTGGCCCAAGTGGTGCAGAACAGCGGCGCCTTTCTGGAAGCCAAACTGCTCGCCGGCCAGAACCCGCAAATCCCACCGTTGGACATGAAAGGCGCGCTGTTACGCCTGGTCGCAGACCTGCTGCCCGCCCTGCCCGCCAGCACCAACCTGAATGCGATCCTTGCCGCCAATACCCTGGCCCAGGTGTTGCCGCACTTTGTGCGCAGCCCGCTGAACACCCTCGGCCAGGTCGGCGCCCGGCAGATACCCGCCGGCTTCCCGCTGCCCGAAAGACTGATGGCAAAACTGGAAGGTGAAGGCGACCTGGAAAACCTGCTACGCCTGGCCGCCGGGGCGATCTCGCGCTTGCAGAGCCATCAACTGTCCAGCCTGGAACAGACCGGCACCACCGCCGACGGACGCCTGCAAACGACCTGGCAGTTGGAGATTCCCATGCGCACCCTGCAAGACATCGTGCCGTTGCAGGTCAAGTTCCAACGCGAGGAGCCCGCGCCAGACAAGGACCAGCCCGAGCGCAAGGATAAAAAAGACCCGAAACAAATGCTTTGGCGCGTCGAACTGGCCTTTGACATGGAGCCGCTGGGGCCGTTGCAAGTTCAGGCGCAGCTGTCCCAAGGCAAACTGTCCAGCCAGCTATGGGCCAGCCGCCCTTTCACGGCCAGCCTGATCGAAAGCCACTTGGGCAGCCTGCGTGAGCGCCTGGTTTCATCCGGGCTCAACGTCGGCGACCTGGATTGCCACCTGGGCACCCCGCCACGCGGGCCAAAAACCGGACTGGAGCAACGCTGGGTGGATGAAACCGCATGAGAAACGCCGACCCGCCCCGCCAGGCCATCGCCCTCAAGTACGACGGCCAACAGGCCCCTACTCTGACAGCCAAAGGCGATGATGCCCTGGCCGAAGCCATCCTCAAGCTGGCACGGGAGAATGAAGTACCGATCTATGAAAACGCCGAGTTGGTGAAGCTGCTGGCGCGCATGGAACTGGGGGACAGCATTCCGGAAGAGTTGTACCGCACGATTGCCGAGATCATTGCGTTTGCCTGGACGTTGAAGGGCAAGTTCCCGGCCGGCTACGACCCGGAGGCGGGGCCCGTGGAGCGGGATGTCACTGAGCAGGGTGACGATTACTGATTGCTCATAGGGCACATACACATCCAAATGTGGGAGCCGGCTTGGCTGCGATAGCCATCGGTACCTACACAACTTCGGCGCGACGCTGGATCTGTGGCGAGGGAGCTTGCTCCCGTGACGGCCTACCAACCGACGCAAATCTCCCTGACGCACCACGATCCAAATGTGGGAGCGCGGGGCGGCAGGTAAATAAGCGTCGGCTGGTCGGTCGTCACGGGAGCGAGCTCCCTCGCCACAGGTTTTGCGTCGTTCAGAGGTTGTGTAAATACCTATGGCTATCGCAGGCCAACCAGCTCCCACATTTTTAGCGCGCGGTCAGTTAAGGACTTCGCTCAAAGGAATGAAGTTGACCCGGTCGCCGATGGCCAGCGTGGTCCCTTCCAGCACCTCCACAAAGCCTTCAGCCCACGCCGCACTGCGCAGCACCCCGGAGCTTTGGTTGCGGTAGATGATCGCCTTGCCCTGTTCGATCCGCCCGCGCAGGTACTCGCGGCGGTTGCCGGGCTTGGGCCAGACGAACCCTGCCGGCACTTCGAAGCGCAGCGGCTGCACCTCCTGCACCCCTTGACGGCGCAGCAGATACGGGCGCGCCAGCAGCGCAAAAGTCACCAGGGTCGAGGCCGGGTTTCCCGGCAGGCCGATCACCGGCACGCCACGAAAATGCCCGAAGGTCAGCGGCTTGCCCGGTTTGATCGCCAGCTTCCACAGCGCCAGTTCACCCTCTTCCCGCAAGGCAATGCCGAGGAAGTCCGCTTCGCCCACCGACACACCGCCGGTCGAGAGGATCAGGTCTACGCTGCCCAGCCCCGCCAGGCGCGCGCGGGTCTGTTCCAGGTCATCCGGAAGGATCCCGGCATCGATCACTTCGCAGCCCATGCGCACCAGCCAACTGCACAGCACGCGGCGGTTGCTGTTGTAGATCTGCCCAGGGCCGAGCGGCAACCCTGGCTCGATCAGTTCGTCGCCGGTCGACAACACGGCCACGCGTACGCGCCGCACCACCTCGAGTCGATCACGTCCAAGAGACGCGGCCAAACCGAGTTCGATAGGGCCCAGGCGGGTGCCGGCACTGAGTACGGTCTCACCGACCGTGGTCTCTTGGCCCTGAGGCCGGATGTTGTCGCCCATCTGCAATGGCTCGGTGAAACTCACGCGCTGGTCGGTATGCACCACGGCGTTTTCCTGCATCTGCACGCAGTCAGCGCCTTGGGGCACCGGCGCGCCGGTAAAGATGCGTGCACAGGTGCCGGCCGCCAAGGGTTCAGGGGCAGTGCCGGCGAAAATCCGCTGGCTCACCACCAAGGGCTCGCCGGTCCAGTCCGCCAGGCGCACGGCGTAGCCGTCCATGGCACTGTTGGGCCACGGTGGCAGGTCGAGTGTGGAGATCAGGTCCAGGGCCAATACCCGGCCATCACACTCAGCCAGAGGCAGTACTTCCTGCTCGCGGATCGGCGCGGCGGCTGCCATGTCGAGCAAACGCTGCAGGGCTGCTTCCACCGGCATCAGGACGCCGGTCTTGCCGGGCTTATCCACGGGATTCACAAGGTTCGGCCAGCTTCAGATGCGGAACGAAGTTGCATGGGCGGTGACGGTTATCCAACTGCTCGGCGAGGATGCCGTCCCAACCGGTGCGCACGGCATTGGTGGACCCTGGCAGGCAGCACACAAGAGTGCCATTGGCCAACCCCGCCAAGGCGCGCGATTGCACGGTGGAGGTGCCGATATCGGCCACGGAGATCTGGCGGAACAGCTCGCCAAAACCATCGACCTGCTTGTCGAGCAGGCAGCTCACTGCTTCAGGGGTACTGTCGCGACCGGTGAAGCCGGTGCCGCCGGTAATCAGCACCACCTGCACCACGTCTTCGGCGATCCAGTGGGCCACCTGGGCGCGAATCTTGTAAAGGTCGTCCTTGAGCAGCACGCGCTCGGCCAGGCGGTGGCCGGCGGCGGCAAGACGATCGACGAAGACCTGGCCGGAGGTGTCGGTCTCCAGGGTGCGGGTGTCGCTGACCGTCAATACAGCAATATTCAGGGGTACAAAGGGCGCATCGGCCTTGGCTTTCATGGCACGGTCCGGTTGTCGAAGGAACAGCCCGATGTTATATCACAGGCCCCTGTTTCCCTGCCGCAGCGCAACCACCATGACGTTTGAATTTTCTTCCCTGCCGTGTTCGATCCTGTTGCTGGCCGGTGGTCGCGGCCAACGCATGGGCGGGCAGGACAAAGGGCTGCTGGAATGGCAAGGTCAGCCCTTGATCGCCCACCTGCACCAGTTGGCCCGGCCGCTCACCGATGACCTGATCATCTCGTGCAACCGCAACCATGAACGCTACGCGCTCTATGCCGACCAACAGGTGAGCGATGACAACCCGGACTTCCCCGGCCCGCTGGCAGGTATCCGTGCAGGACTCTTCGCCGCACGCCATGAGCATCTGCTGATATTGCCTTGCGATGTGCCGCAGATCGATGCGCGACTGCTCGCCGACCTGCGTGCGACCGCACGACGCAATCGGCAGCTACCGGTGATGGTGCGCCAGGGTGACTTCTGGGAACCCTTGCTGTGCGTCATCCCCACTCGCCTGAAAAACCAGGTGGAACAGGCGTGGCAAGCGGGGGAGCGCAGCCCGCGCAAGCTGTGGCTGCAACTGGGTGCCGTGGCGCTGGAATGTCCGGCCGATGACCCGCGCTTGGCCAATCTTAATACGCCCGAGCTGTTGCACCCCGGGGCTGGCATGTCAGAATGAACCCTGCACAAGGAACTTTGCCGGCGTCCCGTACGTCACAAGGTCAGCAATTTAAAAGTATTCTCTCGGAGACAAACTCATGACTCAACGGACCATCGCCGCTCTCATGCTTGCACTGGGCCTCGCCACCCTCGCCGGTTGCGCTTCGCCAACAGTGATCACCCTGAATGACGGTCGCGAAATCCAGGCCGTCGACACCCCGAAGTACGATGAAGATTCGGGCTTCTACGAATTCGAACAACTGGACGGCAAGCACACCCGTATCAATAAAGATCAGGTTCGCACCGTTAAAGACCTGTAAGCCTCAGCGCTTGCACACAAGGCCCGCCTAGCGCGGGCCTTGTTGTTCCTGGGGTTTACCAGTCCAGGGTGATCTGGCTGCGAAAGCTGCGTTGTTCACCGCTTACCGGGTCGATAAAGCGCACGCCCTGGGCCAGTAGCTTGAGTGGCTTGGCGTAATCGTCCTCGGCATCCTTGATCACTTCGGGGTAGAACGGGTCATTACAGATGCTCGCCCCGAGCGCCGTCATATGCACGCGCAGCTGGTGCTTCTTGCCGGTCACCGGGAACAGGCCGTAGCGCCATAGATCAGCGTTTTTCTCGCGCACCTCTACCGCCGTCTCGGTGTTGCTGGCACCCGGCCCTTCCTGCATGCGAAAGAAAGGTTCGCCATCCACCAAACGGCTTTTGTGCACCAACGGGAAGCTGAGGTGCGGCAAGGCCGGAGCGATGGCTTCATAGAATTTGTCGATACGTCGCGTGGGAAACAATTGCTGATAGGCCGAACGGCTGTGCGGGTTGGCGGAGAACAGCACCAACCCCGCCGTATGTCGGTCGATGCGATGCAGGGGCACCAGGGCGGGATTGTCCAGGCGCCGGATCAAGCGTCGCAACAAGGTGTGCTCGACGTACTCGCCAGCGGGTGTCACTGGCAGGAAATGCGGTTTGTCCGCCACCACCAGGTGCTCATCCGCGTACAGGATGTTTTCCAGCACCGGAATCACTTTCTCGTTGGGCACTTCGCGAAAGTAATAGATGCACAAGCCTTCCTTGTAGCCCAGGCCCAGGCTGATCGGGCTGCCATTGACATCCAGCACCCGGCCGCGGGCAATGCGGTCCAACCATTGTTCGCGGCCGATGGCCGGAAAGTGTGCGCACAGGCAATCGAGCACCGTCACCCAGGAGCCCGGCGGCAAGTACAGGGTGCTGGCTTGGTGCTGGGAGGGGGAAAAAACGGAAGTGGACATGCCGACGCTCAAAGCCTGGAAAACAGGCGGGCATTATCGCCCATGGCGCGCGATTGCCTAGGGCCTATCTCAGGCCTTGGCCAGTTGAGCTCGCAGCACCGGCGAGGCGCTTGCCGCCTCGGTGAATTCCTTGAGCCAGCGCAGCACGTCCACCGCTTCCCAACGACCCGGGTCATACAACGCGTAGAGCAACCCCTGATAACCCACCACATCCAGCTGCTTGTGATAACCGGCGCGCTGGAACAGCGCCTCGATTTCCGCGAAGCAGGTGTTGAAATGCACTTTGTTAAACGGCGTCTTGCCTTCCGTGACCAGGCCATCGAGGCGCAGTTCGTTCACCGCGTCACGCACCACATCGGCGGACATGCGATTGACGCTGCTTTTAAGTTGTTCAACATTCACCACGGGCGTTCCCTCTATTCAATCGCTGTACGAATATACAGTAACTTAATATTTGGAAAGCCGCCATCGCATAAATCTCAGCGCAGGAAGGTAACCACCTGCGCGGTGTCGAACGGCCAGTCCAGTTCCGCCCCGGTGTCCGTGCGGCGAAGCACCGGAATCCGCAGGCCGTAGACGTCTGTCAGGTCCTCCGGATCGGCGATATCCACCAACTCCACCAACAACCCGTGCTCGACGAGCGGCATGACTTCGGCTTCGGCAATCTCACACAGATGGCAACCCAGGGTGCTGAACAGCTGGCATTCAGGAAGCATGATGAAAAGACTCGAACAAGAAACGAACGTCCATTCTAATCCCAACAAGCCCCTGTAGGAGCGAGCTTGCTCGCGAAAAACTCCCGCGCGCCGCGTTCACTCAGGAACCCCGCGTTATCGTTGACGTTTTTCGCGAGCAAGCTCGCTCCTACGGTGCAAAAAGCCTGATCCAGATCACCATGGCCTATAACTGATTCAGCGATTCTTGCGGCTTTTTGCCGCTCGCCCCGCAACGGAGATGCCTGTGTTCGCCAACCTGCTGATTATTCTGGCCTCATCCCTGGTGGTGATTGCACTGTTTCGCCGGCTGCAGCTGCCGCCCGTGCTGGGCTACCTGTGCGTAGGCCTGGCAGTGGGCCCCACCGCGCTGGACTGGGTCAATGACAACGAAGACCTGCCGGACCTGGCCGAGATGGGTGTGGTGTTCCTGCTGTTTTCCCTGGGGCTTGAGTTTTCCCTGTCGAGAATGTTGGCGCTGCGCAGCGTGGTATTTGGCCTGGGCAGCCTGCAAGTGCTGGGGTGCGGGGCATTGCTGGGCGCGTTATTGATGAGCTTTGGCCTCGCACCTGGCGTCGCGTTGTTACTGGGCGCAGGGCTGGCGTTATCGTCCACCGCCATTGTCAGCAAGGAGTTGACCAGCCTGGGTGAAGTCTTCAGCAGTCATGGGCAGAATGCGATCGGCGTGTTGCTGTTCCAGGATGTCGTAGCGGTGTTGCTGCTGACATTGGTACCGGTATTTGCCGGCAGCAGCGACCAAGCCTGGTACTGGGCGCTGCCGCTGACCTTGGGCAAGACCGTGGTGCTGTTCGTGGGCCTGTTGTTCGCCAGCCGCTGGTTGCTGCCGCGCCTGTTCCGTGAAGTCGCCGCGTCTCATTCGGCGGAACTGTTTGTGCTGCTGGCGCTGGTGATTGTCTTGCTCACCGCCTGGCTCACCCACCTGCTGGGCCTGTCCCCTGCCCTCGGTGCATTCCTGGCCGGCATGCTGCTGGGGGAAAGTCATTACCGACACCAGATCGAAGCCGATATCCGCCCGTTTCGCGACATCCTGCTGGGGCTGTTTTTTGTCAGCATCGGCATGCTCATCGATCTGCAGTTGTTCGTCAGCCACAGCCTGTTGATCCTCGGCCTGACGCTCACGCTGATGCTGGTCAAAGGCAGCGTCGTCGCGGCGCTGGTCAAGTGGCGTAACAGTGACACCGAAACAGCCTGGCGCAGCGGTCTGGCGCTGGCCCAGGGCGGCGAGTTCTGTTTTGCGCTGATGGCGCAGATGCAGCAGAGCCGGTTGATTCCCGATGAGTTCAACGGCCTGCTACTGGCTGCCACCTTCTGCTCGATGCTGCTGACACCGCTGCTGTTACGTGCGGCACCGGCCATCGCGCTGCGCCTGCATCGCAAGCCCAACCAGCAAGTGCAACTGGAACACATCACCGCGCTCAACGCTCAATTGCACGGACACGTGGTGATTTGCGGGTATGGCCGGGTAGGCCAGTCCATCGGGCGCTTTATGCGCCGCGAACAACAGGCTTTTATCGCCCTGGATGATGACCCCGAACGGGTGCAGGAAGCCGCCACCGAGGACAGCAGTGTGCATTACGGCGACTGCCGCCGTGGTGCATTGCTCAGCGCCGTCGGCCTGGAACGGGCGCGGTTGGCGGTGATCGCGGTGGACAACAGCGATGTCGCCCTGGTGGTGCTCAAGGAGGCGCGGCAGATCAACCCAGACGTGCCGATCCTGGTGCGCACACGCGATGACAGCCAGTTGGCTGAACTCAAGGCCGCGGGCGCCAGCGAGGTGGTGCCCGAGTTGCTGGAGTCGAGCCTGATGCTCGCCTCCCACGCCCTGATCCTGCTGGGCCTGCCGGACCAACAGGTGCAGGCGCGAGTGAATGAAGTACGGCGCAACCACTATCGCCTGCTGCACGGTTTCTACCCACCGCCACACACTGACGAAGACGCGCCGATCAGTCCTGACTGACCGCGCCGATCTTGTGGATCGACAGGTCCGCACCGTAATACTCCTGTTCCTGGCTCAAGCGCAGCCCTTGCACGCGCTTGATCACGCCGTACACCAGCAAGCCGCCGCCAAATGCTACCGCCACGCCCAGCCCGGTGCCGATCAACTGGCTGATCAGGCTCACGCCGCCCAGTCCACCCAGGGCAGCCTGCCCGAAGATGCCGCAGGCAATGCCGCCCCACACGCCACACAAGCCATGCAACGGCCACACGCCCAGCACGTCGTCGATCTTCCAGCGCACCTGGGCAGCGATAAAGCACCCCACGAACAAGCCGCCAGCGACCACGCCCGTGACCAGCGCGCCCACCGGATGCATCAGGTCGGAACCGGCGCAGATTGCCACCAACCCGGCCAAAGGACCGTTGTGCAGAAAACCGGGATCGTTACGGCCAATTACCAGGGCAGCCACGGTGCCGCCGACCATGGCCATCAGCGAATTGACGGCCACCAGACCACTGACGCCATTGAGGGTTTGCGCGCTCATCACGTTAAAGCCGAACCAGCCCACGATCAGAATCCACGAGCCCAGCGCCAGGAAAGGAATGCTCGACGGCGCAAACGCCACCAGGCGCCCTTCACGATAACGCCCATTGCGCGGGCCCAGCAGCAACACCGCCGCCAGCGCCAGCCAGCCGCCCATGGCGTGAACCACCACGGAACCGGCAAAGTCGTGGAAGCTGGCGCCAAAGGTTGCGAGCAGCCATGCTTGCAGGCCAAGGTTGCCGTTCCATACCAGGCCTTCGAAGAACGGGTAGATAAACGCCACGATCAGCGCGGTGGCACACAGCTGCGGGGCAAACTTCGCACGCTCGGCAATCCCGCCGGAAATAATTGCCGGAATCGCCGCGGCAAACGTCAGCAGGAAGAAAAACTTCACCAGGCCGTAGCCATGATCGGCGCTGATCACCGCGGCCGGTTGCAGGAAGCTCACACCGTAGGAGATCCAATAGCCTATAAAGAAATAGGCCAGCGTTGAAATCGCGAAATCACTGAGGATTTTCGACAAGGCGTTGACTTGGTTCTTCTGCCGTACCGTGCCAACTTCAAGGAAGGCAAAGCCGGCGTGCATGGCCAGCACCATGACCGCGCCAATCAGAATGAACAAGGTATTGGAGCTGTGGACGAGGGTGTCCACCGCGCTTTGCAAGTTTTCCATGGAGGTTGGCAGGCCTGCATCAAGGCAAAAAGCACCAAAGCGGTTCAAGCCAGGGTTAAGCGCACTAAATTGGCACCGCCGGCTCCGCCTTTCTTCAGAGGGCGTGAACCGCTTTAGCGCAGCGATCAACACAACAGGCCGTTGCCGAAAGGGTTTTTCCGCGAAATTAAGTGATTTAGGGTAAGGTTTTCCAAGGTTTTCACCTCGACCGCCCGGATTCAGCGCAGGCTCCAAGGCCTGCGCACCAAGGCAAAGCAAAAGCTGTACCACACAATTGCAATGAACCTTCAGCGAACGCCGCGACTCGAAACCACACGTACAGATCAGCTACCCACGGAGATAACCATGGCCGGTAAAACAGCAAAGACTGCTCAAGAGATACTGATGGAGGATTTTCAAACCCTGGTCAGCGATACCGAAAAGCTGCTGGACGACACTGCCGTGCTGGCCGGTGACCAGGCTGACGAGCTGCGCACCAAGATCCACGAGAGCCTGCTCAAGGCCCGCGAGACCCTGCAACTGACCGAAGACTCATTGCGCGAGCGCGGCCAGGCGGCAATCACCGCCACCGAAGACTACGTGCAAGCCAACCCATGGCAGTCAGTCGGCATTGCTGCCGGCGTAGGCTTTTTGATCGGTCTATTGGCTACAAGGCGCTAACCATGTCTATCGGCGAATCCAGCTCATCCACGAGCGCACATTCCTCAGCAAGCGGTTCAACTTCCCGACGCCTGGGCGCAGCTGTGCTGGGCTTGCTGCACAGTCATGTCGAGTTGTTCGGCATTGAATTACAAGAGCAAAAGGCCCGTACCGTCAGCCTGTTGCTGTTTGCCGGCCTGGCGTTGGTGTTTGCCCTGCTGTTGCTGGTGGGGTTGTCGACGCTGGTGATGATCCTGGTGTGGGACACGGGCTATCGCCTGACCGGCATCATCTGCCTCTGCGTGTTCTACAGCCTGGCCGCTGCGTTCTGCGGTGTGCGCTTGAAGGCGGCGGTATTCGATGAGTCAACGCCCTTCCACGCCACGCTTGAAGAACTGGCCAATGACCGGGAGCGCCTGCTGCCATGAGCATGACTGAGATCCCGCAAAATACTTCTCGCCGGGAAATGCGCAAAGCCTTGATTCGCCTGCGCATGGAAATGCACCGCCAGGAAATCCGTCATGAGTCCCAACAACTCATGGCGCCCCTGCACAAAATGCGCAACATGCGCCACAACTGGCAGGACAGCCTGAGCATCAAGCACGCGCCGTTGTGGGGCGTGGCGGCGGTTACGCTGATGGGCTTCTTTACCGGCAAGGGCGCCAAGGGCGGCAGTATCAGCAGCATCACGCGCCTGGTGCGGCTGGGTGCCGGCTTGATCCCCCTGATCAAGTTGGCCATGCAAGGCTCTTCGCGCAAAAGCTGACCCTCGTGAGCCGATGACCGCAATGACCAGACACCTGCTGGTCATTGCGGTTTTTTGCGCTGCCTGTTAATTGATACCGACGCGGCCGACCGCTGGATTCGCCTGCCCTTGAAGGCCGAACCGGGAAGCTGGAACTGTCATTCACACTACGGAGAGCCTGCGCCTTGGATTGGCCCACCCTGCTAACCCGCGAACGTCTTGGAAAACCCCTGCACAGCCCTGAAGAACTGGGCCGCAGCCCCTTTCACAAAGATCACGACCGCATTATTTTCTCCGGCGCGTTCCGGCGCCTGGGACGCAAGACCCAAGTGCATCCGGTTTCGAGCAACGACCATATCCACACACGCTTGACCCACTCCCTGGAAGTCAGCTGCGTGGGGCGCTCACTCGGCATGCGCGTGGGCGAAACCCTGCGCAGCGCCCTGCCCGACTGGTGCGACCCCAGCGACCTGGGCATGGTGGTGCAATCGGCTTGCCTGGCCCATGACATCGGCAACCCGCCATTCGGGCATTCCGGCGAAGACGCCATTCGCCACTGGTTCCAACAGGCCGCCGGGCGAGGTTGGCTGGATGGCATGAGCAGCGCCGAACGCAATGACTTCCTTAACTTCGAAGGCAATGCCCAGGGCTTTCGGGTACTCACCCAACTTGAATACCACCAGTTCGACGGCGGCACGCGGCTGACCTACGCCACCCTGGGCACGTACCTCAAATACCCCTGGACTGCCCGTCACGCCGACTCGCTGGGCTACAAGAAACACAAGTTCGGCTGTTACCAGAGCGAGTTGCCAATTCTTGAGCAGATCGCCCACAAGCTTGGCTTGCCCCAGTTAGAGGAACAACGGTGGGCGCGTCACCCGCTCGTCTACCTGATGGAGGCAGCCGACGACATCTGCTACGCGTTGATCGACCTGGAAGATGGCCTGGAAATGGAGCTTCTGCAGTACAGCGAAGTGGAGTCGTTGTTGCTCGACCTGGTCGGTGATGACCTGCCACAAACCTATCGCCAGCTGGGCCCATTGGACTCTCGCCGACGCAAGCTGGCGATCCTGCGTGGCAAAGCCATCGAGCACCTGACCAATGCGGCTGCGCAGGCGTTTGTCGAACAGCAGGACGCCCTGCTGGCCGGCACGCTGCAGGGAGACCTGGTGGAGCATATGCACGGCCCGGCAAAGCGCTGCGTGCTGGATGCCAAAGACATGGCGCGCAAGAAAATTTTTCAGGACAAGCGCAAGACATTGCATGAAATCGGCGCTTACACGACCTTGGAAATCCTGCTGAACGCGTTCTGCGGCGCGGCCCTTGAACAACATGGCGGGCGAACACCGTCGTTCAAGAATCGGCGCATTCTCGATTTGCTGGGCAACAGCGCGCCGGACCCCGCCTGGCCACTGCACGCCTCGTTCCTGCGAATGATCGACTTCATTGCCGGTATGACCGACAGCTACGCCACCGAAATGGCACGGGAAATGACTGGGCGTTCCAGCCCTCAGTAACGCTTGCATCCGACCGCCTGTTCCCTGAAACGAATTGCCCTACGATGGGAACAGAGCGGACTGATCGAATTCGTACAAGCATCCGAAGAATAATCACGCGTTCCCAACCGACCGAGCAATTCTACTGCCCCCATCGACGCTTGCCTCACTGTGTGCTTTCTATGCCCAGATACTCTCTTCGTATTCTTTTGGTGGAGGATCACCCGTTTCAACTTCTGGCCACCCAATGCCTGCTCAACAGCTTCGGCTTCGATCAACTGACTGCGGTGGAAAACGCAGAGCAGGCCATACGCACAATGAGCCAGTCCGAACATCCCTTTGACCTGATGTTGTGCGACCAATGCCTGCCCGACCTGCCCGGACTTGAACTAGTGGAAATCGCCAGCCGTCGGCGCTTCATTACCAGCGCTATTCTGTTAAGCGGGTTACCCACGCCAGAACTGATGAGCCTGACAAAACAAGCCTCGCAACGAAGTCTTCCGCTTCTTGGCTATTTATCAAAACCGTTGAACAAGGACGAACTTGAAAAGTTAATCGGCTTAACTTTTACCCCCCCTACGTAGGACTTTAAACATCTTCTTCGACGAAATACGCTACGAAGCCCGCCGTAAAAACTCAAGCCTATCACCATGCCACGATTGCGCTCGAAGCGCTCACATGCTCTGTCACGACTACCCATTAACTTGTAGGCGTATACCTTTTTAATTGTAGGAACTTTCCTGTTTTGCATCTACTGCTCGTGCGCTTCATGCCGTGCCCTTATCTTCTGAGCTAATGTGCCCGCTTTATTTGCACCTGCATGGAATGTGATTATGAACTCAGTTTTTATTATCGATGACCACCCCGTTATCCGGCTTGCTATTCGAATGTTGCTGGAGCACGAAGGTTACAAGGTCGTCGGCGAAACAGACAACGGGTGCGATGCCATACAAATGGTCCGTGAGTGCCTTCCAGACTTGGTGATTCTGGATATCAGCATCCCGAAACTCGACGGTCTCGAGGTGCTCTGCCGATTCAATGCCATGAACACCTCCATGAAGACCCTGGTGCTCACGGCCCAGTGCCCGACGCTATTTGCTACGCGGTGCATGCGCTCGGGCGCCGAAGGCTACGTGTGCAAGGAGGGTGACCTGAGCGAATTGCTGAGCGCCATTCGCGCTGTCCTGTCCGGCTACAACTACTTCCCCAGCCAGGCTTTGAGTGGCCCCGGAGCCGAAGGCATGGATGTCCAGGAGCTGGAACTGTTCAAGTCAGTTAATGACCGAGAGTTGATGGTCCTGCAACTTTTTGCGCAAGGTCGCACTAACAAGGAAATTGCCAAAGGTATGTTTTTAAGTAACAAGACGGTCAGTACTTATAAAAAGAGACTCATGCAGAAACTCAAAGCCAAATCCTTGGTAGAACTCATCGAGATGGCAAAACGAAACGCGCTAGTGTGAGAAAGCGGATGCCCAGGCGTATAAAGGACTATCTGATTATATTAAGTGCCGGTTTGTACTTCAGCACTACCGTGCTGGCGGAGCACCAAACCAGCCCGGAACGTTTCACCCTCTTGAGTCGTGCGGGAGCTGTTCAACTGGACACTCATTTTGACAAGGCCCAGCGCCAGTGGCTGCAGAACAAACGTGAACTCACGCTGGGGACATCCACACCTGATTACCCGCCCTTCGACCTCACTTCCAGCGGCCATGACTACGAAGGCCTTACCGCCGACTACGCAGGATTACTGGCCAAGGCACTCTCCCTGCCAATCAATGTGATGCGCTACCCCTCCCGAGCGGCGGCCATTCGCGCCCTGGAAGACGGGGAAATTGACCTGCTGGGCTCCTCAAACGGGTTTGAAGCTGCGACGCCAAATCTTATCCTCTCCGAACCCTATGCCGTGGACCAGCCGGTGCTGGTCACGCGCGAGGGAGAAACCCGCAGCCTCAGCGAAGGCCTCGATGGGCTGCGCCTGAGCCTTGTCTATCACTACCTGCCGCTCAATGAGGTGGAGAAGCTGTACCCCAAGGCGAGCATCCGCGCCTACCCGTCCTATCAGAATGCCTTGAATGCAGTGGCCTTCGACCAGGCGGATGTGTTTCTCGGTGACACCATTTCCACCCATTACATGATCAACAAGGGCTATCTCAAGAACATTCGCATGGCCAACTTCGGCAAACATGAAGCTTATGGTTTCAGTTTTGCCACGCGCCAGGACAACCGGATGCTCCTCAGCATTGTCGATTCAGCCCTGGCCTCAGTGCCCATCAACGAAAGGGACAGTATTGCCAAGCGCTGGAGCGCCGGCAGCGACATCCTGCTGACCGACAAGAAGCTGCAACTGACCCAGCGCGAAGAGCGCTGGCTCAAAGAGCATCCGGTGGTCACCGTGGTCGTCAACGAAACTTTCGCGCCCCTGACGTTCTTCGATGCAGACGGCAACTTTCGCGGCATCACCGCCGACTTGCTGGAGTTGATTCGCTTGCGCACCGGACTGCGTTTTTCGGTGCAGCGCGGGCGCGATGTCAGCGCGATGATCGATCAGGTCGCGACCCAGAAAGTCGATATGATCGGTGCCATCGTGCCCAGCAACGAACGAGATTCGCAGCTTAATTTCAGCCGCCCCTACCTGGAAAACTCCTATGTATTGTTGACACGCAGAGAGCAAGGTGCCCCCTCGAACATGGAGCAGATGGCAGGAAAGCGTCTGGCAATCACTCGAGGCAACCCACTGGCCGCGACCTTGAGCAAAGACTTCCCGCAGGTTCAACTGGTGGAAACCAGTGATACGTTCAGAGCATCGGAGCTGCTAGCACAGGGACAAGTGGATGGGGCAGTGAATACCTTGGTGATCGCCAACTATTTCCTGTCATCCCAGGTCTTCCAGGATAAATTGCAAATAAGCGCCAGCATCGGCACGACCCCAGCGACCTTCTCTCTTGCTACCTCGCGCCAAGCCACGGAATTGAGCTCGATACTCGACAAGGCGCTGCTCAGCATTGCCCCGGATGAAATGGGCGTAATCAACAGTCGCTGGCGTGGCTACACCGCCGCATCGGACAGCTACTGGCGTAATTACCATCAACTGATCGCGCGAATCATCATCGGCACCGGGCTGTTGCTGTTGATATCCCTAGCCTGGAACGCCTACATGCGTCGCCAGATCAAGCATCGAAAAATGGCCGAACGTGCCCTCAACGATCAGTTCGAGTTCATGCGTGCACTGGTCAATGAGACGCCCCATCCGATCTACGTGCGCGACCGCAATGGGTTGTTGCAGACCTGTAACGACAGCTACCTGCAGGTGTTCGACGTCAAGCGCGAAGAGGTGATCGGCAAAAGCGTGACCCAGATGACCATGGCGCTGGCGTCGGAGGCAGCCCAGTATCATGCTGACTATCTGCGTGTGGTGGCCGAGGGTAACCCGCTGATCCTCGATCGCAGCCTGCATATCCACGACAAGAAACTGACCATCTATCACTGGATCCTTCCCTACCGCGACTCTACGGGTGAAGTCCAAGGCATCATCGGTGGCTGGATCGATATCAGTGACCGACGCCAGCTATTCGATGAACTACGCGCTGCCAAGGAGCGCGCCGACGAAGCCAACCGCGCCAAGAGCACGTTCCTGGCTACCATGAGCCACGAGATTCGTACCCCGATGAACGCTGTGATCGGCATGCTCGAACTGACGCTCAAGCGCGCCGACCAAGGACACCTTGACCGTCCGGCGATCGAGGTGGCGTACAACTCGGCCAGAGACCTGCTGGAGCTGATCGGTGACATTCTCGACATCGCGCGTATCGAGTCCGGCCGCCTCAGCCTGGCGCCGGAGCGCGTCAACCTGCGGGAGGTAATTGAATCAGTGGTGCGCGTCTTCGACGGTCTCGCACGGCAGAAAACCCTCAGCCTGATACTGGAGTTCAAACCCGACCTGAACGATATCGAGGTGCTGATAGACCCGCTGCGCTTCAAGCAGGTGCTATCGAACCTTGTGAGCAACGCGATCAAGTTCACCGAACAAGGGCAGGTCAAGATCAAGGTCGAGCTGCAGCCTACCCAGGCCCCGGAGCAGATCGAGCTGAAACTGGTGGTGGAAGACACCGGCATCGGCATCAGCCGGGATGACCAACAGCGCCTGTTCGAACCCTTTGCCCAGGCGGACAACTCCGGGCAACTGGCGCGCAGTGGCGCGGGCCTGGGTCTGGTGATCTGCCGCAGCCTGTGCGCGATGATGGGCGGCCAATTGAGCCTGAGCAGCGTGCCCATGGTCGGCACCCAGGTGCACGTCAACCTGAGCATGCCTCGCCTGCAAGCGATCCAGGCGGTGGGTGAACACACGCCGCCAACGCCGGCCACCGCACGGGTGCTTAACGTACTGGTGGTAGACGACCATCCGGCGAATCGCCTGCTGATGTGCCAGCAATTGGGCTACCTGGGGCATAAATTCATCGCTGCCGAGCACGGAGCCGCAGGGTTCCAGGCCTGGCGTAAAGAGCATTTCGACCTGGTAATTGCCGACTGCAACATGCCCATCATGAATGGCTACGAACTGAGTCGTTCAATCCGTGAATATGAGCAACGCGAACAATTGGTGCCCTGCGTGGTACTGGGTTTTACCGCCAACGCCCAGCCGGAGGAAAGGCAACGGTGCGTGCAAGCCGGCATGGATGACTGCCTGTTCAAACCCATCAGCCTTACCGTATTAGAGCGCCAACTGGCACATATCGCCCCTGAAACCGTGCCCCAACGGCTGGACCTCGAATGCCTGGAAGCGCTGACCGGCGGTGATCCACAGTTGAGTCGACGCTTGCTGGAGGAGCTGCTGAGCAGCAGCCTTCACGACCGCAAGGTCCTTATCGAACTGCGGGATCGACACGCGCCCCCCTCGGACATCATTGAGCAAGCCCACAAGATCAAGGGTGCCGCCCGCATCGTTCAAGCCCATTCGTTGGCGGGGCAATGCGAAGCCTTGGAGCAAACCTGTTCTCGCAATGAGGAGTGGGCCGTGATCGAAAGCGGCATCAGGGCCCTGGAACAGCTCATGCTGGAATTGGAGAAGATGCTGCGGGTTCAACTCGATGAACTGCAAGCCCAATAGCACCAGGGCCCGTCGTGGCGGGAGCGAGCAAATGCGCTCCTACCGCGACCAGCATAAGTACCCACCGCTTCAGCAGTCGGTCAACTGCAGGAAAATCTCCGCCAGCCGCTCAATCCCCTCCTGGTCCTGAGGGGTAAAGCGGCCCAGCAATGGGCTGTCGAGGTCAAGGACACCAATCAGTTGGCCGTCCTTGACCAATGGCACCACCAATTCACTGTTCGAAGCGCTGTCGCAGGCGATATGGCCTGGGAACGCGTGCACGTCCTCCACGCGCTGGGTTTTCCGTGAGGCCGCAGCCGCACCACACACGCCGCGACCAAACGGAATGCGCACACAGGCGATCTGCCCCTGAAAGGGCCCAAGCACCAGCTCTTCGTTACGATTGAGATAAAAGCCAGCCCAGTTCAAGTCATCCAACTGGTTGAACAGGAACGCGGAAAACTGCGCACTGTTGGCAATAAAATCGCGCTCATAAGCCAGCAATGACTCCAGTTGCGCGCAGAGCATGGCATAGCCATCAAGGCCGCTGCCGGCCTGTTGTAAATCGATCATGGTTGACGTTCCAGCAATTTAAGACCCACCCAGTAACGGGCGAATTGATAGGCGCACCGGCCATTGCGGTTGCCGCGCCCAGTGGCCCAACGCACCGCGAGAACGTCAAGCTGCTCATCGCGCTGCCACTGCAAGCCGGCCTTGCTGGCCAACTCACCGATCCAGTGTTCCACCACATCCAGGAAATGCTCCTGGGTAAAGGGGTAGAACGACAACCACAAGCCAAAACGATCCGATAAGGCAATCTTGTCTTCAACCGCCTCGCTCGGGTGCAATTCGCCGTCCACGCGTTTCCAGTTGTCATTGTCGCTCTGGTTTTCCGGCACAAGGTGGCGACGGTTGGACGTGGCGTACAGCAGCACGTTTTCCGGCGCCTGTTCCAGGGAACCATCCAGCACGCTCTTGAGCACGCGATAGTCACCTTCGCCGGCCTCGAACGATAGGTCATCGCAAAACAAAATGAAGCGTTGTGGTAGCTTGACCAGTTGCTCGACCACCCGCGGCAGGTCAGCCAGGTGGTCACGCTCGATCTCGATAAGACGCAGGCCGGCGTTAGCGTGCTGGGCGAGCAAGGCCCGGACCATGGAAGACTTGCCGGTGCCACGCGAACCCCATAACAGGGCGTGGTTGGCGGGTAACCCATCAAGGAACTGTTGGGTGTTGCGCGCCAGTTGTTCACGTTGTTTGTCGACACCGATCAGGTCCGACAGGCGCATGTCCAGGCTCACTTCCAACGGTAACAGGAAGCCATTGCGACCTTCGCGCTGCCAGCGGGCGGCCAGGCATTGGTGCCAGTCGATCGCCTGGCGTGGGGCGGGTAACAACGGTTCCAGGCGAGCCAGCACCGCATCGGCGCGCTCAAGAAAGGCATTCAATCGAGAATCCACAGCTATTCCTCTGGCAACTTCTTGCAAAAGATGGCGTATTGGCAACCCTGCGGCAAACTGTAGGGCTGCATCAAACAAACGATTCATGCCGGGCGAGCCAAAGCTTGTGGATGTTCAGCTATGCTTGCCGGGCGAAGGGAAACGCTAAGTGGTTCAACACTCGATGGATATCAAGTTCGCCCACCGCTTGTCTTATAAACAAGCCAGATTGACTGTGCTGGTCGGTTTCGTCTTGGGAACCCTGCTCAGTCTGATCCAAATCGGCATTGATTATGCCAGTGAAGACGCATCCATCAACCGTGAAATACGCTCACTGATTGAAATCAGCCATAACCCGGCGTCAAGAATCGCCTACAACATCGATGCCGAACTCGCCCAGGAACTGACCTTGGGCCTGCTGCACTCCCCCGCCATCATCCGCGCGCAGTTGATCGACAACAATGGCGTGGTGCTGGCCGACGTCAACCGTCCGCGCAAGGAAAGCAACTATCGGCCGGTCAGCGATTTTCTGTTTGGTGCCAATCGCCAATTCGAAGACCGACTGTTTCTCAGCCATATGCCCAACGACTCCCTTGGTGTGTTACGCCTGGACGTCGATACTTATGCCTTTGGCAGCCGTTTCCTGCATCGCGCCGAGATCACTCTGCTCAACGGCTTCGCCCGCAGCCTGCTGCTCACCGGGATTTTGCTCGGCCTGTTCTACGTAATGCTCACCCAACCGCTGGTGCGCATTATCCGCGAGCTGAGCACACGCAAACAGGCGCGCCTGGATTGCCCACCGGGGCATGAACACGATGAAATCGGCGTGCTGGTCAGCGTCGCCAACCAACAATTCGAAAACATGGAAACCGAGATCCAGCAACGGCGCCATGCCGAAGATCGCCTCACGGAGTATTTGGGGCAACTGGAAAATATCGTTTCTGCGCGCACCCTCGAACTCAAGGCCAGCAACCAACGCTTGAGCCAGTCCAACGATGAGCTGGAGGCGGCGAAAATGACTGCGCTGGGCATGGCTCAGGCACGGGCAGCATTCCTGGCCAATATGAGCCATGAAATTCGTACGCCGCTCAATGGGTTGCTGGGCATGATTGCCCTCTCACTGGATAGCCCGCTGACCGCCGAACAGCGCCAGCAACTGTCCATTGCCCATGACTCAGGCAAAGTGCTGGTGGAGTTGCTCAACGATATTCTTGACCTGTCCAAGTTCGACGCCGGCCAGCTGGAACTGGAGCATATCCCGTTCGACCTGGGCTCATTGGTGGAAGATACCGCCAACCTGCTCTCGCAAAATGCCGCTCCGAGCGTGGAGCTGACCTGCCTGATCGACCCGCAATTTCCCGCCCAGGTGGTCGGCGACCCTACCCGTGTGCGGCAGATCGTCAGCAACTTGCTCTCCAACGCCTTGAAGTTCACCCGCTTTGGCCGCGTCGATGTGCGCCTGCGCGCCTTGGAAGGTCGGGTCAGCATTGAAGTGTGCGATACCGGCATTGGCATCGCCCAGGAAGCCCAGGTGAAAATCTTCCAGCCGTTCACCCAGGCCGGCGCTGGCATTACCCGCCAGTTTGGCGGGACGGGATTGGGCCTGGCGTTGACTCATAACCTGTGCGAAGCCATGCAAGGCCGCTTGAGTATCAGCTCGGAGGTGGGCTTTGGCAGCCAGTTCTGCGCCGACCTCCCACTGCCCGCGCATTTGCCTGCCATGCGCTATGCACCGCTCACGGGCGAGGTGATCGCCATCACCAACGCCGGCGGCGGGCTGACGGAGCTGCTCACCACGCTATTGCCCTCTTGGGGGCTGACACCGCGCTGCTATTCCCAGGACGATGATTTGAGCGGGCTGGCGCCCGACCTGTTGATCACCGACTGCCCTGAATGCTTGTTCCGCTTGCGCCCGGGCATCAGCGCGCCGATTCTGCTGGTTACCGCCTATGGTAACTTTTTGCCCAGCGAAGAAGTCACGGCCCTGGCGCCGCTGCAGCAACAAGCGCGCCCATTGAGCCGCAACGCGCTGTACCAGATCCTGCAACGCAACCTGCGCAGCGGCGCGCAACTGGTGCTCGACCCGGTCCAGATAGAAACCGCACCGCTTGCGCACCGCGCGCGCATCCTGCTGGTGGAGGACAACGCGGTCAATCAACTGGTGGCCAAGGGCATGCTCAGCAAGCTCGGGTGTGAGGTAATCGTCGCGGCCCATGGCGGCGAAGCCCTCAAGCTTCTGGAGGACCAGCGCTTCGACTTGGTGTTGATGGACTGCAACATGCCTGTGATGGATGGCTATGAGGCCAGCCGACAAATTCGCCGGAGCGGGCGTTGGCCGGACTTGCCCATTGTTGCCTTGACCGCCAACGCGATGGCCGAAGAACGCGAGCGTTGCCGGGCCGCTGGAATGAACGATTACCTGGCCAAGCCGTTTCGCCGTGAAGAACTCAACGCCTTACTGGAACTGTGGGTACCGAAGACAACCAGCCTCTGATGGGTACCCGCAATATTGCGGTCATTTGAGCAGGGCTTCAATCTCCTGGGTCAAGTCCTGAGGCTTGGTGGTTGGCGCAAAACGCTTGACCTGCTTGCCATCACGGCCAATGAGAAACTTGGTGAAGTTCCACTTGATGTTCTTGGAACCCAGCAGCCCCGGGGCCTGTTTTTTCAACTGCACAAACAACGGGTGGGCATCGCTGCCATTGACGTCGATTTTCTTGAACAGCGGAAAACTGACGCCGAAGTTCAGCTCGCAGAACTCGGATATCGCGCCTTCATTGCCGGGTTCCTGCTTGCCGAACTGGTTGCAGGGAAAGCCGAGCACCACCAAGCCCTGGTCCTTGTATTGCTGCCAAAGTTGCTCGAGGCCCTTGTACTGCGGTGTGAAGCCGCATTTGCTCGCGGTGTTGACCACCAGAATGGCCTTGCCGGCAAAGTCGGCCAAGGTCTTTTGCTCACCCTTGATGGTGGTGCAAGGGATGCTCAGCAGGGAGTCGCTCATGGCAATGCCTCAAGTCAGGGAAAGAAGAGCCTTATTTGTAGGAGCGAGCTTGCTCGCGAAAAACTATCAGACGCCGCGTTCATTCAGGAAACCCGCCGTATCGTTGACGTTTTTCGCGAGCAAGCTCGCTCCTACAGGGACCATGCAAGCCTAGCGCGGCACCAGCTCCAGGCATACCGAATTGATGCAGTAGCGCAGGCCCGTCGGCGGGGGGCCGTCCGGGAACACATGCCCCAAGTGTGCATCACACTTGGCGCAGGTGACTTCGGTGCGAATCATGCCGTGGCTGACATCGCGGATCTCGACCATCGCGCTGTGGGCGATCGGCTCATAGAAGCTGGGCCAGCCACAGCCGGAATCAAACTTCGCCTTGGAATCGAACAGCGGCTCGTTGCAGCAGATGCAGTGGTAGACGCCGTCGGTCTTGGTGGCGTTGTACTTGCCGCTGAACGGTCGCTCGGTACCCTTGAGACGGCACACGTTGTACTGCTCCGGATCGAGCATCGCCTTCCATTCATCTACAGTTTTCTGCAACTTATCCATCGGTACACCTCGGCAACTGAAAAACCCTGATCTGTGTCTTTTCCATGGATCAGGCGGCACGTATGATTGCGCCTCTTCAAAACGCCAGTCTGGCACCCGCGCCATCGGCATTCAAACGTATTTATGGGTGCGGGCCGTGCAGGCTTCACCCTACGGTAGTGCCTACGCCGTCGGGATCGTTCATTTTCAGGATCACATCGCCATGCAGGTCAGCAAATCGAACAAGCTCGCCAACGTCTGCTATGACATTCGCGGCCCGGTGCTCAAGCACGCCAAACGCCTGGAAGAGGAAGGCCATCGCATCCTCAAGCTGAACATTGGCAACCCGGCGCCGTTTGGTTTCGAAGCGCCGGACGAAATCCTTCAGGATGTGATCCGCAACCTGCCGACCGCCCAGGGTTACAGCGACTCCAAGGGCCTGTTCAGCGCGCGCAAGGCGGTGATGCAGTACTACCAGCAGAAGCAGGTCGAAGGCGTCGGCATCGAGGACATCTACCTGGGCAACGGCGTGTCCGAGCTGATCGTGATGTCCATGCAGGCGTTGCTCAACAATGGCGATGAAGTCCTGGTGCCAGCCCCGGATTACCCGCTGTGGACCGCCGCCGTGACCTTGGCGGGCGGCCACCCGGTGCATTACCTGTGTGATGAGGGCGCCGACTGGTTCCCGGACCTGGCCGACATCAAGGCCAAGATCACGCCCAACACCAAGGCCCTGGTGATCATCAACCCGAACAACCCCACTGGCGCCGTGTACTCCAGGGAAGTATTGCTGGGCATGCTGGAACTGGCGCGTCAGCACAACCTGGTGGTGTTCTCCGACGAGATCTACGACAAGATCCTCTACGATGACGCCGTGCATATCTGCACCGCCTCCCTGGCCCCGGACCTGCTGTGCCTGACCTTCAATGGCCTGTCCAAGTCCTACCGCGTGGCGGGTTTCCGCTCCGGCTGGATCGCCATCTCCGGCCCCAAGCACAATGCGCAAAGCTACATCGAAGGCATCGACATGCTGGCCAACATGCGCCTGTGCGCCAACGTACCGAGCCAGCACGCGATCCAGACCGCCCTCGGCGGCTACCAGAGCATCAACGACCTGATCCTGCCCCAAGGTCGCCTGCTGGAGCAACGTAACCGCACCTGGGAGCTGCTCAACGCTATCCCCGGCGTGAGCTGTGTGAAGCCCATGGGCGCGCTTTACGCGTTCCCGCGGATCGACCCGAAAGTCTGCCCGATCCTCAACGACGAGAAGTTCGTGCTCGACCTGCTGCTGTCGGAAAAACTGCTGGTCGTGCAAGGTACCGCCTTCAACTGGCCATGGCCGGATCACTTCCGCGTGGTGACATTGCCACGTGTGGATGACCTGGAGATGGCGATTGGTCGCATCGGTAACTTCCTGAAGTCCTATCGCCAGTAAGGCAATTGACGCTGTACGACTCACAAAGGGTCGTACGGCGATTATCTGGCAACACTTCTGTGTCACTTACTTGCGGTTGTACTTCATTTGGCCCCTGCCAATGACGTGCCCCCTATAATCACGGGGCGACAGGGTAGCATCGGGTCGATCAGGGCTGACAATACAGGTCGGAAAATCCCTTCAAGGCCCTACGCCAACGGTGTAGGACACAGTTTGAAATAGTCCCCCGGTTGAATCACCCCATGCCGCACCTTATATACCCCGCAGTGAGCGACATATTAAGCATGAGGAGAATTCTACAACCATGATGCGCATCCTGCTGTTCTTGGCCACTAACCTGGCAGTCGTACTGATTGCCAGCGTCACCCTGAGCCTTTTTGGCTTCAACGGGTTCATGGCGGCCAATGGGGTTGATCTGAACCTCAATCAGCTGCTGATTTTCTGTGCAGTCTTTGGTTTTGCCGGTTCGCTGTTCTCGCTGTTCATCTCCAAGTGGATGGCAAAGATGAGCACCAGCACCCAGATCATCACGCAACCACGCACTCGCCATGAACAATGGCTGATGCAAACCGTGGAGCAGTTGTCTCAAGAAGCAGGCATCAAAATGCCCGAAGTCGGGATTTTCCCGGCTTATGAGGCCAACGCCTTTGCGACCGGCTGGAACAAGAACGACGCGCTGGTGGCCGTGAGCCAGGGCCTGCTGGAGCGGTTTTCGCCCGACGAAGTCAAGGCGGTGCTGGCCCACGAGATCGGTCACGTGGCCAACGGTGACATGGTCACCCTGGCGCTGGTACAGGGCGTGGTGAACACCTTCGTGATGTTCTTTGCGCGGATCATCGGCAACTTCGTCGACAAGGTCATCTTCAAGAACGAAGAAGGCCGTGGTATTGCCTACTTCGTGGCGACCATTTTCGCCGAGCTGGTCCTGGGCTTCCTGGCCAGCGCCATCGTGATGTGGTTCTCGCGCAAACGCGAGTTCCGCGCAGATGAAGCCGGCGCACGCCTGGCGGGCACCAGCGCAATGATCGGCGCGCTGCAACGCTTGCGCTCCGAACAGGGCCTGCCGGTGCATATGCCCGACAGCCTGACCGCCTTCGGCATCAACGGCGGCATCAAGCAGGGCCTGGCTCGCCTGTTCATGAGCCACCCGCCGCTGGAAGAGCGGATTGACGCACTGCGTCGCCGGGGCTGATAGCCGGATGACTCGACAAGGGGCGATCTGATCGCCCCTTTTTTGTGCCTGCTGATTTCACCGCTCTCTGTAGGAGCGAGCTTGCTCGCGAAAAACTCGCAGGCGCCGCGTTCATTTAGCAAGCACGCGTTATCGTTGACGTCTTTCGCGAGCAAGCTCGCCCCTACAAAAGGAAAAACCCTTTTAGCGCCTGGTCAGCCGATAAGCACGCTCTTCAAGGCGAGTAACACCGTCCTGCAGGAACTTTCCGCTCTCCCTCAGGATGTCCCGCTCCTCCAGCCGCTCCAACGCCCAATGCAGTGCAAATAGCACCTGCACTTCCTCGTCCGTGACAGCAAAGGGTGGGCCGGCCTTCTGCGCCTGGTCATAATCGAGGGTAATCAGCAACCCCTGGCAGCCTGAGGGCAGCAAGGCATTCAGGTGCTCGGCGTATTGCGCACGCATCAGCGGGGGCAATGCGATCAACGCGGCACGATCATATACGCCGCGGCAACCGACCAGCGCCTGCGCATTCAGGCTGAAGAAATCGCCACACCACAGTTCGATCTGGCCCGCCTGATAGACCTTGAAGGCGCCCTGCTGACTGACGTGCGGCACGAGCCCCTGCTCGCTGAAGAACGCCTCAACCGCCTGCTCCGATAGCTCCACGCCCATTACCGGGTACCCCTGGCTCTCGAGCCATACCAAGTCCAGGCTTTTGCCACACAACGGTACCAGCACCTTTGCCCCCTCGGGCAACCCCAGCACGGGCCAGTGCCGTTGCAAATAGGGATTGACCTCGTGCTGATGGAAGCCGATCTGATTGCTCGCCCAGCGGTCCTGCCAAAATTCAGGCTGCATGAATCACTCCGAAAATTCGATCAAAAGGCGCTAAAACTTATATTAGATTTAGATCGATGATCTGATTGAAGATGGCTCCATCTTAACCCTCAGGACTCTGCTCATGCTCCCCAGCCTGTTTATCTCCCACGGCTCGCCCATGCTGGCCTTGCAACCCGGTGCCAGCGGTCCTGCGCTGCAGCGCCTGGCTGACGAACTGCCACGGCCCAAAGCCATTGTGGTGGTGTCGGCGCATTGGGAAAGCCCGGACCTGCTGGTCAGCGGCAGTGCTGCCCCCGAAACCTGGCACGACTTCGGTGGCTTTCCGCGCGAGCTGTTTGCGGTGCAATACCCCGCGCCGGGTGACCCGCAGTTGGCCAGTGAGATCGTCGAACTGCTGCACGCCAACGGCCTGGCTGCACGTATTGACGAGCAACGCCCCTTCGACCACGGCACCTGGGTCCCGCTGTCGCTGATGTACCCGGCAGCGGACATCCCGGTGGTACAAGTGTCCTTGCCCAGCCGCCTGGGCCCGGCTTTGCAGACTCGAGTCGGGCATGCACTCGCGAGCCTGCGCGAACAGGGTGTGCTGCTGATCGGCTCCGGCAGCATCACCCACAACCTGGGCGAACTGGATTGGCGCGCCGGGCCGGAGACTATCACACCGTGGGCCCGGGAATTTCGCGACTGGGTGGTCGACAAACTGGCGACCAATGACGACGCCGCCTTGCATGACTATCGCCGCCAGGCGCCACATGCCGTGCGCAGCCATCCCAGCGATGAACATTTGCTGCCGCTGTACTTTGCGCGGGGTGCGGGCGCAGATTTCAGCGTGGCGCACCAAGGCTTCACACTGGGTGCCTTGGGCATGGATATCTATCGCTTTGGCTGACACCGTTATACCTGTGGGAGCTGGCTTGCCTGCTCTCACAGTTGATCGCGTCGGAGCCTAAAACATGAGGCGAAAAAAATCCCCGAACCAGTCGGGGATTTTTTATGTGCGATCAATCAGCCCAAGGGCGGATCAATCTTCGCGGTAGCGACGCAGCTTGAGCTGCTTACCGGCAACGCGAGTGTCTTTCAGCTTGGCCAGCAGTTTTTCCAGGCCGTCTTCCGGCAACTCCACCAGGGAGAAGCTGTCACGCACCTGGATGCGACCGATGGCTTCACGTGCCAGGCCACCCTCGTTGAGGATAGCGCCCAGCAGGTTCTTGGCCGCGATACCATCACGCGCACCCAGCGCGGTACGGCAACGAGCACGGCCTTCAGCCAATGGCACTGGAGCACGACGCTCACGGTCGCCACGGTCTGGACGGTCACCGGAACGCTCTGGACGATCACCGCGTGGCGCGCTGTTCGGAACCAGTGGACGTTCTTTTTCGATGGCTGCCAGGGTCAGGGCCTGACCATTGGTAGCTTTGCGCAGCAGGGCTGCAGCCAGGGCACGCGGGGTGCAACCGATATCGGCGGTCAGGCGGTCCAGCAGGTCGCCGTGGGTCGATTCAGCGTCAGCCACCAGTGGCGCCAGGCTGTTGGTCAGTTTCTTGATGCGCGCATCGAGAACGGCCTGGGCATCCGGCAGGCGGACTTCGGCAACTTTCTGGCCGGTAACACGCTCGATCACTTGCAGCATGCGGCGCTCACGTGGAGTCACCAGCAGCAACGCACGACCTTCGCGACCGGCACGGCCAGTACGGCCGATACGGTGAACGTAGGACTCTGGATCGTAAGGCATGTCAACGTTGAACACGTGGGTGATACGTGGAACGTCGAGGCCACGGGCAGCAACGTCGGTCGCCACAACGATGTCCAGACGGCCATCCTTGAGGGAGTCGATCACGCGCTCACGCTGGTTCTGGGCAATGTCACCGTTCAGCGCAGCGGCTTTGTAGCCTTTGGCTTCCAGGGCGCTGGCCAGGTCCAGGGTCGCTTGCTTGGTGCGCACGAACATGATCAGGGCGTCGAAGTCTTCGACTTCCAGCAGGCTCAATACAGCCGAGGTCTTCTGGTCAGCGTGAACCAACAGGTGAGCCTGTTCGATCGCGGTAACGGTCTGGGTCTTGGTCTGGATCTTCACGTGCTCCGGATCGCGCAGATGGCGTTCGGCAATGGCACGGATGGACTGCGGCAGGGTAGCCGAGAACAGTACGGTCTGACGGGTCGCTGGCAGCGCCTTGAAGATGACTTCCAGGTCATCCATGAAGCCCAGCTTCAACATTTCGTCAGCTTCGTCCAGAACCAGGTGGTTCACGGTCGACAGGACTTTTTCGTCACGACGCAGGTGGTCGCACAGACGGCCCGGAGTGGCGACA
>NZ_BCBO01000084.1:0-37663 GCF_001320835.1 Pseudomonas sp. NBRC 111138
TGTGCGCCATTACGGATTGCCTTGAGTTGTGGGCCCATAGGCGCGCCGCCGTAAACGGCCACAACAGTTACACCCGGCATTTGCTTGGCGTAGGTTTCAAAGGCGGTTGCTACTTGCAGCGCCAACTCACGGGTTGGCGCCAGGATCAGGGCTTGCGGCTCGCGCTTGGCAGGATCGATGCAATGCAGAATAGGCAGGGCGAACGCGGCGGTTTTACCGGTACCGGTTTGCGCCTGGCCAATCATGTCCTTACCGGCCATGATGATCGGGATCGATTGCTGCTGAATCGCCGAAGGTTCTTCGTAGCCGGTCGCTGCGACGGCTGCAAGAATATTCGGGTTAAGATTAAAAGCGGCGAAGCCGCCGGTTTCCTGGGTCATGGGTCTGCCTCTAAGTGCATCCGCAAAGACCCATGCTCCAAAGCTGCGCATGCCGTGTTGAGACTCAAGAGTCGCCCTGGCTGCTTTGTCGGCGGGGATTTGCGAAAACGAATGAATGAAAAAGATTCGTCAAGGAAGAGTCCGCTGTGCGGACGTGCAGCCGAAGCTGACTTCGGGGAATTGCGCTACCTAAACGCGGCCCGGTTAAAGGCCGGCGCGCACTATACCGGAAATAGCTGAAAAAGGGAGCTTTTTTTATCGCCAGGCGCCGATAAACCGCACTGGGTCACGCGCTTTGCAGATCCGTGCGCCAGGGTCTATTTTTCAAAGGCCCGGCCCTGTTGGTCATCGAGCTTAAACGGTTCACCCACCCATTGAGACCCTTTGGTCTGAAACCTCACCTGCGCCCCGAGGGCACACCCGATGAATCAAGCCAGCAGTAGCCGTGTCAGCCGCGCACTTGAGGGCCATGTTCTATTGCTAGGCCTGGACCGCGTGGCCAAGCGCAACGCCTTTGACCTGGATTTGCTCAATGAACTGAGCCTGGCCTATGGCGAATTTGATCGAAACGATGACGCACGGGTGGCCGTGGTGTTCGCCCATGGCGATCACTTCACCGCAGGACTGGACCTGGCCAATGTCAGCGGCGTAATGGCCGGCGGCTGGCAACCGCCGCTGGGAGGGTGCGACCCGTGGGGGGTGTTTGCCGGCCCGCGCGTGAGCAAGCCGGTGATCGTCGCCGCCCAAGGTTACTGCCTGACCCTTGGTATCGAGTTGATGCTGGCGGCGGATATCAACCTCTGCGCCAGCAATACCCGCTTCGCCCAGATGGAGGTGCAACGCGGCATCTTTCCGTTTGGCGGCGCGACATTGCGCTTTCATCAGATTGCCGGCTGGGGCAATGCGATGCGTTGGCTGCTCACCGGCGACGAATTCGACGCCCATGAGGCCCTGCGCCTGGGGTTGGTGCAGGAAGTGATGGCCAGTGAAGACCTGTTGCCCCGTGCCATTGAATTGGCCAACCGCATTGCGCGCCAGGCGCCGCTGGGTGTGCAGGCAACGTTGATGTCGGCACGCCTGGCGCGCATGGAGGGTGAGGCCGTCGCAGCCGCCGCGCTGCCGCCCATGGTGGATAAACTGCTCAACAGTGAGGATGCGAAGGAGGGTGTTCGGGCGATGGTCGAGAAGCGGCCCGGGGTGTTCAAGGGGATTTGAACAAACTGAATTAGCCGTCGCCAGTGAGGGCCTCTTCGCGGGCAAGCCCGCTCCCACAGGGGATTGCATTTCAACACTGAGTGCAATTCGACTGTGGGCTTGCCCGCGAAAGCGTCCGAACTGACAACTAAGTTGCTGGCCGAATCGCCTTGATCAACGGCTGCAACGAATACCCCAATCGCGGCGCCAAGGCTTCGGCGCGGGCTGACAGCGCATCCAGGTCCAGCACCTGATCCAGCTCCGAAGGCACCAATAGAATCACATTGCCCTCCTTCACCGGCAGCTCCCAGTAATGCCGGTGGTACAACCCACGCAGCAACGCCGCCCCCAGCGGCTTGCCGTCATCGGTGGCCCACTGGTTGATCACCAGCCAGCCGCCCGGGTTGAGTTTCTTCTGACAGTTTTCCAGGAAGGTCCAGGCCAGATGCCCCACGCCCGGGCCGACATCGGTGTAGAGGTCGACGAAAATCAAATCGGCCGATTCAGCACTGTCGAGCAATTGCAGCGCGTCACCAATGCGGATGTACAAGCGCGGATCGTCATCCAGCCCCAGATATTCAATCGCCAGGCGCGGCACATCGGGGCGCAGCTCAATGGCTTCGACATCCTCCAGCGCCAGGAACTTGAGGCATGCCTGGGTCAACGTGCCCGCGCCCAGGCCGAGGAACAACGCACTTTCCGGCTGTTCATGGCACAACGCGCCGATCAGCATCGCGCGGGTGTAGTCGTACTCCAGCCAGCTCGGGTCAGCAGTGAACACACAGCTTTGCTCGATGGCGTCGCCAAATTCGAGAAAGCGGTAATCAGCCACTTCAAGCACACGGATCATGCCGAATTCATCATGGACTTCGGCCAGCAGGCGCTCGACACGCTCCTCGCTCATCACTACTCCTAAAGGGTTTACCACACGACAAAGGCGCGATTGTCGGCCAAGCGGCAACCACAGGTCACGCACTAATTGCTGCTAACATTGACGCCCTAACATCCACCTGCAAACGAGTTCATGATGAGCCACCCCTGGAGTCCCGATAGCTGGCGAGCCCTGCCGATCCAGCAGCAACCCCGATACCCGGACGCCGCGCACTTGGAGCAAGTGGAGCAGAGCCTGGCGAGCTACCCGCCCCTGGTGTTTGCCGGCGAAGCCCGCGAATTGCGCCGTCAGTTTGCCGAAGTGACCCAGGGTCGTGCCTTCCTGCTGCAAGGTGGCGATTGCGCCGAGAGCTTCGCCGAGTTTTCCGCCGCGAAGATCCGCGACACCTTCAAGGTGCTGCTGCAGATGGCCATTGTCATGACCTTCGCCGCCGGTTGCCCGGTGGTGAAAGTCGGGCGCATGGCCGGCCAGTTCGCGAAGCCACGTTCGGCCAACGATGAAACCATCGACGGCATCACCCTGCCCGCCTACCGCGGCGATATCGTCAACGGCATCGGCTTCGACGAAAAAAGCCGCGTGCCAGACCCGGACCGCCTGTTGCAGTCCTACCACCAGTCCACCGCCACCCTCAACCTGCTGCGCGCCTTTGCTCAGGGCGGTTTTGCCGACCTGCACCAAGTGCACAAGTGGAACCTGGATTTCATCGCCAACTCCGCCCTCGCCGAAAAGTACAGCCAACTGGCCGACCGCATCGACGAAACCCTGGCCTTCATGCGCGCCTGTGGCATGGACAGCTCGCCGCAATTGCGCGAAACCAGCTTCTTCACCGCCCACGAAGCGTTGCTGCTCAACTATGAACAAGCCTTCGTGCGCCGCGACAGCCTGACCAACGATTACTACGACTGCTCGGCGCATATGCTGTGGATCGGCGACCGTACCCGTCAGTTGGACGGCGCCCATGTCGAGTTCCTGCGCGGGGTGAACAACCCGATCGGCGTGAAAGTCGGACCGAGCATGAACCCGGAGGACCTGATCCGCCTGATCGACATCCTCAACCCGGATAACGACCCTGGCCGCCTCAACCTCATTGCCCGTATGGGTGCAGGCAAGGTCGGCGACCATTTGCCCAACCTGATCCGTGCCGTGCAGCGCGAGGGCAAGCAGGTGCTGTGGAGTTGCGACCCAATGCACGGCAATACCATCAAGGCCAGCAGTGGCTACAAGACCCGCGACTTTGCGCAGATCCTTGGCGAAGTGAAGGATTTCTTCCAGGTGCACCAGGCAGAAGGCAGCTATGCCGGCGGGATCCATATCGAGATGACCGGGCAGAACGTCACCGAATGCATCGGCGGCGCACGACCGATCACCGAAGATGGCCTGTCAGACCGCTACCACACGCATTGCGACCCACGGATGAATGCCGATCAGTCGCTGGAGTTGGCGTTCCTGATTGCCGAGACCTTGAAACAGGTAAAGCGCTGACGTTTTATCGACGGGGATGACGCCATCGCGGGCAAGCCCGGCTCCCACAGAAAAACGCGTTCAAATGTGGGAGCCGGGCTTGCCCGCGATAGAGCCTTAAAGGCTGACATCCCGGTTCAGCATCGCAGCCCTCAACCGGGCAGCACTGGGCCGCTGGCAATTGAGCTGGATCTGTTCCAGCCCTAGCCAGTCGGCCATCTTTCGTAGGTTCAAGGCCAGCGCCAACATACCTTCCTCATCCAGCCCAGGTTCTTCCTCGTGCACGGCATGCACGGCCAGGCGCTCATGGGCACGCTCGGCCCGCAGGTCGACGCGTGCGGCAATGCGTTCGTTGTGGAGAAACGGCAGGACGTAATAGCCGTACACGCGTCTTTCTTGCGGCGTGTAGATCTCCAGGCGATAGCGAAAGTCGAACAAGCGCTCGGTGCGGCTGCGCTCCCATATCAGCGAATCGAACGGCGACAACAATGCACTGGCCGGCACGTTGCGCGGCAGTTTGGGCGCCGCCAGGCAATACGCCGGTTGTTTCCAGCCCCGCACCTGGCACGCCAGCAGTTGCCCATCCTCAACCAGCTCGGCCAAGCGGTTGCGGCTGTCGGCGGGGTCGAGGCGGAAATAATCGCGCAGGTCTTTTTCGGTGGCGACACCCAATGCAGTCGCACTGTGCAACAGCAAGCCACGCTGCGCTTCACCTTCACTCATGGAGACCCTGAGCACCTCTGCGGGAATAACACGCTCGGGCAGATCATAAAGCCGCTCAAACCCTCGACGACCGGCAACCGTGACCAGGCCAGCGGCGAACAGCCATTCCAGCGCGTGCTTTTCATCACTCCAATCCCACCAGGGACCGGCACGCTCCTCGCGGGTCGACAAGCTACCCGCCCCCACGGCGCCCTGCTGTTCGACGGTGCGCAACACGCGCTGGATCGTCGCCTGCTGTTCACGGCCAAAACGTGCCATCTGCGAATAGATCCCCTGCCCTTGCCGGGCGCGCTCCATACGCCAACCCATCAGCGGGTACAGCGCCAAGGGCAGCAGCGACGCCTCATGCCCCCAGTATTCAAACAGAGAACGCCGCCGCCCCAGGCTCCAGGCCGCCTGCTCAAGAATCGATGGGGAATAAGAACCAAGGCGGGAAAACACGGGCAGGTAGTGGGAACGCACCAGCGCATTGACCGAGTCGATCTGTAAAACGCCCAGGCGCTCGATCAAGCGGTTGAGGTGCGTGGCCTTTATCTGTGCAGGCGCCTGGCGCCCGGAAAACCCCTGGGCAGCCAGCGCCATGCGTCGAGCTTGCTTGAGTGAAATACACAGGTCGGCGGGCATGGCGATCTCCATTGAGGCTCGCGCCCTACCCTACTGCATCCGGGCTTATTTTCGCAGCGGGTCTTCCCAGAAATGCCGATGGCTTTCCTGCGCGACGTCGGCGCGATTGAGCCCGATGTCCTTGAGTGCGTCATCGCTCAGGGTCGCCAGCATCTGCCGCTCCTGATGCAACAGCTGCCAACGCGCGAATGTGTGAAAAAGCCCAGCAAACAGCCAGTTATCCGTCGATATGAAACCTTTTTGACCTTTCATCTTCTCGCCCTCCAGTGGGGATGACGACAGTGTGTGCTTGGCATTATGATCAATCCAACGAATGTTTCTTATGCATTACATCTCAGAGATTGATCAATTGTCCGCCTATCCCAGCATCGACACAGACGTGCTGCGCACCTTCGTCGCCATTGCCGACCAGGGCGGTTTCACCCGTGCCGGCGAGACGGTCAATCGCACTCAATCGGCGGTCAGCATGCAGATGAAGCGTCTGGAAGAAGACGTGTTGCAGCGCAAACTGTTCGAGCGCGATGGCCGGCAGGTACGGCTCACGCCCGAAGGCCAGGTGCTGCTGGGTTATGCGCGGCGCATCCTGAAATTGCACAGTGAAGTGTTCAATACCCTGCGCGAGCCGCATATGGTGGGATTGGTGCGCATCGGCACGCCGGATGACTATCTGATGCGCTTTCTGCCAGGGATCCTGAAACAGTTCTCCAAAGCCTACCCACTGATTCAAATCGAAATGCACTGCGAAGCATCGACCGTATTGATGCAACGGCGGGACTTGGCGCTGACCGTGATCAGCCGCGAGCCCGGCAATGATCTGGGTGAGTTGTTGCGTACCGAACGCATGGTATGGGCAGCATCACCGTGCTTTTGTGTGGAGGAGCACGATGCCCTGCCTCTGGCGGTGTCCGGCGACGAGTGCCTGTACACCCATTGGGCACGTGCGGCATTGGACGCGGCCGGGCGAGATTATCGCCTGGCCTATCACAGCTCTAACGGAGCAGCGATCCTGGCGGTGGTGAGTGCGGGCCTGGCGGCGATGGTCAGCATGGAAAGCCTGGTCACCGACGACCTGCGAGTGCTCGGCAGCGACGAAGGCTTCCCGCCTTTGCCGTCGATGAACCTGCGCTTGCTGCGTAACCCGCAGATGACCTCGCCGATCACCGAGTGCCTGGCGGACTACATCGTCGAAGGCTTCAAACTTTAAAGGTAAGCATCACCGCGCACACCACCAAAAAGCCACAGAACAGGCCGCGCAACAGGCGCTCCGGCAAGGCATGAGCCACTTTCACGCCCCAACTGATACTCAGCAGGCCACCCACCGCCAGCGGTAGGCCGATCATCCAGTCCACCTCGTGGTGCCAGGCATAGGTGACCAGGGTCACACCGGTACTGGGCAACGCCAAGGCCAACGACAACCCTTGGGCAACCACTTGAGTAGTGCCGAACACACTGGTGAGTACCGGTGTGGCCACCACCGCGCCGCCGACCCCGAACAGCCCGCCCATGGAGCCGGATGCCGCGCCCAAGACGCCAAGCCAGGGCCAGGAATAACGCATTTGCGTGGTGGGCGGCGCGTTGCGGGTGAACATGCGCAGCAGGTTGTAGGCAGACAGCGCCACCAAGAACGCAATAAAACCAATGCGCATGGCGCCCGCATCCAGCCCCACCGCCCAGATCGATCCCAGCCAGGCAAAGCAAAAGCCGGTCACACCCAAGGGTAAGGCGTGACGCAACTCGATGCGGTTACGTTGGTGATAGCGCCACAGGGCGAGCATCACGTTCGGCACGACCATGACCAAAGCGGTGCCCTGGGCAATTTGCTGATCCAGCCCGAACAACACGCCGAGTACCGGGATAGCAATCAGCCCGCCGCCGATGCCAAACAGCCCACCCACGGTGCCCAACGCCGCACCCAATGCCAGGTACATCACTAGATCCCACACCGCTCGCTACTCCGCAATTCCAAGCTTTGCATGCTACGCAGTCGGCTCTGGCGCGGAAACGCACAGCAACGCACAATGGCTGTGCCAATCTCGCATAAGCGTCGAGCCATGAACCCCAACACCTTGACCGACCAACTCAGCCTGTTTCTGGATGTGCTGGAAGCCGGCAGCTTTTCCGCCGCCGCGCGCCGCCATCCGCTGACACCTTCCGCCGTGGCCCGGCGTATCGACAGCCTGGAGAACTCAGTGGGCAGCCGCCTGTTCCAACGCAGCACCCATGCAGTAGTGCCCACCTCGGCGGGCCTGGCCTTTGCCGAGCGGGCACGACGGATTGTCAACGAGTTGCAGCTGGCGCGGGCTGAAGCGGTCTCGCTGAGCCATGCGCCGGAGGGGTTGATCCGGGTCGATGCGCCCGCAGCATTCGGCCGCCGGCATCTGGCGCCGGTCATTGCGGACTTTTTAAACCTGTACCCAGGACTGGACGTGCACCTGCACTTGATCGACAGCTTTGTCGATATGCAGGGCGCGCATCTGGGCAAGGTCGATCTGGTTCTGCGCGCTGGGCATATTGTCGATACCCGGCTGGTCGCTACGCCGTTGGCGAGCATTGTGCGTATCGCCTGCGCCAGCCCCGCGTACCTGAAAAGCCGTGGCACGCCGGCCCATCCTCGAGAGCTGAGCGAACATGATGGCCTGGACTGGGACGGGCTGGCGCCAATGTTCGCCTGGCGCTTCGAACTGGACGGGCGTCGCACCACCTATCGCCCCCGGCGCATCCGCATGAGCGCCAACAATGCCGAAGCCCTGCTTTCGGGTGCACTGGCCGGGCTGGGCATCGCTCACCTGCCGACCTGGTTGGCCAGTGAATACCTGGTACGCGGTGAACTGTTGCCGCTGTTTTGTGAAGACGGTTTGCCGAGCCCGGAAACCGCCGGCATTTATGCGCTGCGCCTGGAGCAACAGCCCAATGCGCGCAGCCGATTGTTGCTTGAATATCTCAAATCCCGTTTCAGCCCGGTGCCGCCTTGGGATCTGGCATTGCAAAGTGGCTTGGTCTGACGCCTCCGGCAAAAATTACCTGGCGCATTAAAGATTTGCCCGCTAGATTCCAGCCCAGACATGCTTTTTCGAGACGCCACCATGAGCAAAAACCCTGATCCTTGCGAATCGCTGTTGCTGGACAACCAGCTGTGCTTCGCCCTGCACTCTACTTCATTGCTGATGACCAAGGTCTACAAGCCGCTGCTCCAAGCCATCGGCCTGACCTACCCGCAATACCTGGCCATGATGGTGCTGTGGGAAGAGGATGAATTGACCGTCAGCGAAATCAGCAGCCGCCTACTGACGGACCCAGGCTCCATGACGCCACTGCTCAAGCGCCTGGAAGCCGAGGGCCTGCTCAGCCGTACCCGCAGCCGCGAAGATGAACGAGTGGTAGTCGTGGAACTGACCGACACCGGGCGCGCCTTGCAGGAGAAGGCCAAGGATGTTCCACAATGCATCCTGGGCGCCAGCGGGATGGCGCTGGAGCAATTGCGCAAGCTGCAAGGAGACCTGATCGCGTTGCGCGCCAATCTGCAAACCAGCCTCTGACGCAACGCACACCTAAAAAGTGGGAGCTGGTTTGCCTGCGATGGCCATAGGTATCTACACAACTTCGGCACGACGCTAAATCTGTGGCGAGGGAGCTTGCTCCCGTGACGGCCTGGCAGCCGACACAGATATAACTGATGCCCCCGCGATCCAAGGTGGGAGCTGGCTTGCCTGCGAAGACGGCCTGACAGTCAACACAGTTGGACCGTGTACATATCCATTCCTGCGGTAACGGCCACTTAGGGTTCCGCTTTTACAGCGGCTCACTTTTGAAAAGCCGGAATGCCGGCCCAGACAAAAGTAAGCAAAACGCTCTTGCCCCACCACTCGGCACCTCGCCCAGGCTCGGTGTGCCCGTAATCCGCCAGCGTGGTTTAACGGGGCGCCTAAGATCAAAGCAGATCAAGATAAAGAGCGGCTCGCTTCGCATCGTGGTTACCGTTGAGCTAACAGAGTTATGTAGATACCTATGCTGCGATTGCGGTACATCATTCAACAATGCATTGACTGACACACCACAATCGCAGGCAAGCCAGCTCCCACTTTTTGCTCTGCGGTGCCCTCAAATTTTTCAATCAGCCAAAAAACTGAAAAATTAACTTGCGCACTAAACATTAGCGCTATACATTCGCCTCACCAACTACTTAGCGCGCAAATGTTTAGCGCTAAACATACAGAGGAACGCCCCATGCAAACGCTCTATACCGCAGTAGCCACCGCCACTGGCGGCCGTGATGGTCGCGCCGTTTCCAGCGACAATATCCTCGACGTCAAACTGTCGACTCCCAAGGAGTTGGGTGGCGCCGGTGGCCAGGCCACTAACCCCGAGCAATTGTTTGCTGCCGGCTACTCCGCCTGCTTTATCGGCGCACTGAAATTCGTTGCCAGCCAGACCAAACGCAAAATCCCGGATGACGCTTCGATCACGGCCCACGTTGGCATCGGCCAGATCCCTGGCGGCTTCGGCCTGGATATCGACCTGCATGTCAGCCTGCCGGGCCTGGCCCAGGATGACGCGCAAAGCCTGGTCGACGCCGCGCACCAGGTCTGCCCGTACTCCAACGCCACCCGTGGCAACGTTGATGTGCGCTTGCATGTAACGGTCTGAAAAACAGACGCCCATGAAAAAGCCCGACTCAAAGTCGGGCTTTTTTCGTATCGCCGGGGCCAGAATTACTTCTTGGCGCGACCTTTGTACGAACCACCTTCACGGGTGTCGATCTCGATCATGTCGCCGATTTCGATGAAGTCTGCAACGCTCAGCTCGGTACCGTTCTTCAGTTTGGCAGGCTTCATCACCTTGCCGGAAGTGTCACCGCGAGCGGAACCTTCGGTGTAGTCAACCTGACGCACGATGGTGGTCGGCAGCTCTACGGAAACCAGGCGATCTTCGAAGAAGATAGCTTCGCAGACGTCTTCCATGCCTTCTTCGATGAACGGCAGAACGGCTTCGATATCTTCAGCGTTCAGCTCGTACATGGTGTAGTCGGTAGTGTCCATGAACGTGTAGGTGTCGCCGCTGATGAAGGACAGGGTCGCTTCTTTGCGGTCGAGGATTACGTCGTCCAGTTTGTCATCGGCGCTATAGACGATCTCGGTCTTGTAACCGGTCAGCAGGTTCTTCAGCTTGGTCTTCATGATTGCGCTGTTACGACCAGACTTGGTGAACTCAGCTTTCTGAACCAGCCAAGGGTCGTTTTCGAGACGGATCACTGTACCGGGTTTCAGTTCTTTACCAGTTTTCATTGCGTATATCCGAAATTTGGATGGGATTGACAAAAATCAAGGTGGCGTATCATATCCAACTTTCATAAAACTGTACCAGCGCCGTCGCAAGATCGGCCTGCAAGCCTTGTTCCAGACACCACTTCTCAGCGTGCTGGGTGACCTCGGGCCAGTGTTCCAGCAGCATTTTCCAGGACTGTGCCATATCGCCATCAGCGTTCCAGGCTTGCCAGAGCGTGACGACGGCAGCCTTGGCGGCCGGTGAAAGTGCGGCAGTGTACAGTTCCAGGAAGGCATCGAGCTTGTCCAGGTGGATGTCTTCGTCCTGGCGGTAGATGTGCCATAGCATTGGCCTCCCCGCCCACTGGGCACGCACGAACGAGTCTTCGCCCCGTACGGCGTTGAATTCGCAGCACCATAGCAATCGGTCATATTGCTCCTGACGCACGAATGCAATGACCTGAACGGTCAGCGCGCCGCGCACCTGAATGTCTCCCGCCGACAAACTGCTCACCCCCAGCCAGCGTTGCACATCCCCCAGAATGCGCCCTTCCGGCACCAGCAAGTGCGTCCCACGCCCATCGGCTGCCAGCACGTCCAGCCAACCGGGCAACCCGTCATTCTCATAGGCAAACAGCGACATCAAACGCGCGCCGGCCGTCGGAGCAACACCCAGGCTTTGCAGGAACTGTTGCTGCGCGGCGGCGTCCTGCTGAAATGCCCGGCGTCGCTCCAACAAGCCGGCTTCACGCAACAGGCCGCCGGTGCCAGGGCGAAACCCGGGGAAGAAAAAGTATTTCTGCACGCCTTTGTACTTCACCGAAGGCAAGCGATGACAACCCACCACCCAGTCTTCAGCGCTGAGGTAATCCAGGTTCATCCACAATGGCACACGCTCACGCTCGGCCATGCAGTCCATGTACTCAGGCGGTAGCTGGCAGGCGAACGCAGCAATCACCACATCGGCCGGGTGCGCGCCTGGCCATTCGGCCGGCCAATGACGCACTTCGACGCCCTCTTGCCATTGCTGGCCCACCTGCACATCAATGTCCGGGCACATGCGTTCGAAGGCCCGCAGGTCATCGACCCACAAGCGCACGTCACAGCCATGCTCCACCACCAACTGCCGGGCCAAGCGCCAGGTCACGCCGATGTCGCCGTAGTTGTCGACGACACTGCAAAAAATATCCCAGCGGGCTTTCATTCCGGGCTCCATCAATCAAAGGTTCGATTGTCCGCATAAATGCGTGGATGCAGAAGGCTTGATCGCGATTATTCTGCACGGAGGCTGTGCGACAATCACCGTCATGCCGTCAATGCCTGCCAGGAGGCTCTTATGTCTGACCGTCCGTTATCGCTGCTCAAACTCTGCATCGCGATTGCCGCAGGCGTGTGGCTAGGGTTTATCGCCATTGCGCTGACCACCTGGCTGGCGTCTCGCTACCTGTTCCCCCAGAGCCTGGCGCCGGTGGCACAGGCGGTTCAGCAATTGGGCAAACCGGCGATGGTTGAGCCGCAGCCACCGAACCGTCTGTTCGAACAGTACCAACAGAACCTGCAAAAACAGGCACAACAACAGGCCCTGGACCAGGCCCGAAGCAACGCGCGTAACCTGTCCAACCCCAAATGCCAGTTCTGGCTGCAACAAGACCAGAACGCCCCCAATGAAAAGACGCGGGCCAATGTCCTGCAATTCTGCGATTGATGCCAAATACCGCCATGAATAAACACGCCGTGCTCCAGTTGATCCTGGAAAAGCTCACCGTCGACCTCGACATCGTCCAACGCGCCGCGCAGACCGCCTACGAAACCGCGACCCACGAAGAAAATATTGCCGAGAACAAATACGACACCCTCGGCCTGGAGGCTTCGTACCTGGCCACCGGGCAGGCCCGGCGAGTGGAGGAGATCAAGCAATCGCTGGTGCTGTGCCAGCAACTGCAGCTACGTGCATACGATGATCGACGCGGGATAGAGATCGGCACGCTGGTGGGCCTGGAAGACGAGGACGGTCGTCAGCAATGGCTGTTCCTGGCGCCGGATGCAGCGGGTTTGAAAGTGGATGTGGTCGGGCAACCGGTGACCGTCATCACGCCGCGCTCGCCGTTGGGCAAAGGCCTGCTGGGCAAGCGTATCGATGAAGAGGTGGAGATTCTGGTGGCCGGCGCTCGGCAGCACTTTACGGTTACCGAGGCCAGATAACCTACACCCCTGTAGGAGCGAGCTTGCTCGCGAAGAAACGCAAGGGCGCTGCATGCTACCTGGCGCCCCGCGTTAACGTTGGCGGTCTTCGCGAGCAAGCTCGCTCCTACAGGGTCACCGCGGTCAGTGGACGGGCAATTCAACGCCGTCGAACAACTCTTCCAGCTCTTGCTTGTTGTGGCACTGGATCGCCTTGGCCATTACTTCGCGGGTCAGGTGCGGTGCGAACTTCTCGATGAAGTCGCACATGAAGCCGCGCAGGAAGGTACCGCGGCGGAAACCGATCTTGGTCACGCTGGACTCGAACAGTTCGCTGGCATCCAGCACCACCAGGTCTTTGTCCAGGTTGGTGTCGACCGCCATCTTGGCGACGATTCCGACGCCCAGGCCCAGGCGAACATAGGTCTTGATCACGTCGGCATCGGCAGCGGTGAACACCACCTTGGGCGTGAGGCCGCGATGGCTGAACGCTTCGTCGAGCTTGGAACGGCCGGTAAAGCCGAACACGTAGGTCACGATCGGGTATTCAGCCAAGGCTTCCAGGGTCAGCTTCGGCAGCTTGGCCAAAGGGTGCCCCTGGGGCACAACCACGCAGCGGTTCCAACGGTAGCAGGGCATCATTACCAGGTCGCCGAACAATTCCAGGGCCTCGGTGGCGATGGCAAAATCGACGGTGCCGTCAGCGGCCATTTCGGCAATCTGCATCGGCGAACCCTGGTGCATGTGCAGCGCTACGTCTGGGTATTGCTTGATGAAATCACGGATCACCGGCGGCAATGCATAGCGCGCCTGGGTGTGAGTGGTGGCGATCGACAAGGTGCCTTTCTTCTCGTTGGAGAACTCCTGGGCGATCTGCTTGATGCTTTCGACTTTACGCAGGATCTCGCCGGCGGTGGTGATGATGCGCTCGCCGGCTGGAGTGACGCGGGTCAAGTGTTTGCCGCTGCGTGCGAAGACTTCGACGCCCAACTCGTCTTCGAGCAGGCGGATCTGCTTGCTGATACCAGGCTGCGAGGTATAGAGGCTTTGAGCGGTAGCGGAAACGTTGAGGTCGTGGTGCGCCACTTCCCAGATGTAGCGCAGTTGTTGAAGCTTCATATGAATCCCTCAAAGCAGATAGACGCCACGGGTATCAGCGACGGTATATAACTATATTAAAGGTTTAACGGATAAATCTAGAACTTTTTATCGTTTTTACCGATCAACTATCGTCACTGCGCCGACGCTGCAGCGACGGCACCAGGTAAACCGGCACCGGGGACAACTGCAACACCCGTGCGGCGGTACGCCCAAGGGGGACGGCCACGCCGGTTGCCTGGCTATGACTGCCTACGACCAGCAAGTCGACGGACAGTTTTCGCAACTGGTCGAGAATCACCTCGCAAGGGTCCCCCTGGATAACCTTGACCGAGCGAATCCATTGCAGGTCCTGCTCCCCTTCCTCCCACTCCTCGCGAAAGCTGTCCAGCACGCGCTGTTCAATCGTCGCCATCACCGTGCTCAGCCCCTTGCTCTGCCATTCGCTCAAGGCGGTTTCATCAAGGTAGCTCTGCAACACCGATTCGGCGAACAAGCCAATGGGCTCGACCACGTGGATCACATACAGGTCAGCCTTGAACGTTCGCGCCAGCGCCACTGCATGTTGCATCACATAGGGTGCATACAGACCGAGGTCCGTGGCAAACAGCATCGAGCGAATCATAAAACCTCCTGGACTGCCAGGATGGCGGGAATTGAATGAGCTTAGCAGCTAGCTCTCGGTCTGGATTCTCAACTCATTGCTGATGCCATGGGGCACGTGCCCGGTGGCCACTACCTCCCTGGCTTTCTCGCAATGGCCGGCCTGGTCATCGAAAAACACATCGGCGGCAAAGGCTTCCAGAAACGCGGATTTTTCCAGGCCACCGAGGAACAGCGACTCGTCCAGGCGGATATCCCACTCGCGCAACGTGCGGATCACGCGTTCATGGGACGGTGCCGAACGTGCGGTGACCAACGCGGTACGGATCGGGCAGGCCTCATCGGCAAACTCGCGTTGCAACAGGTTCAGTGCCGCCAGGAAGCCCTTGAACGGACCGCCGTGCAAAGGCTGGCGCGCCGACTCTCGCTCGCTGGCCTGGAAGGCTGCCAGCCCGCCGGCCTGGTAGACACGCTCGGACTCATCGGAGAACAGCACGGCATCGCCATCGAATGCGATGCGCAGCTCTTCGCTGGAAGCGCGGCGCGGGCCGCCGGACAAAATCGTCGCGGCCGCAAACCCGGCATCGAGGGCACTGCGCACATCTTCAGCATGGGTGGAGAGAAACAGATGACAACCGAAGGCGGCCAAATAGGGATAGGGACTACGCCCGCCTACGAAAGCGGCGCGGGAAATATCCAGGCCGTAATGCTGGATCGAGTTGAACACCCGCAGCCCGGTATCGGCACTGTTGCGCGACACCAACACCACCTCGACCCGCGCACGCCCCAGGCTGGCATTCAGGCTCAGCAGCTTCTTGACCAGCGGGAAGGCATCGCCAGGCTCGAGGGTTTCTTCCTCGTGCTCGATCTGGTATTTGCGGTAAGCCTCGACCCCTTCAGCCAGATAAACCTTGTGGCTGTCACTCAGGTCGAACAGCGCTCGTGAGGAAATCGCCAGCACCAGTTTGTCAGCCAATCCCTTCACCATGGTAGTTCCCCCCAATCAGCGGTTGTGCCGATCAATAAAACTCAAGGCCTGATAGAGCGCCTGCATGCGTGGCAGTTCGCAACCGGCCGCTTTGGCAGCGGCCAAGGGGCGGGCGTAGATGGCCGCCAGCTCCAGCGGCCGCTTGTGCAGATGGTCGTGGTACATGCTGGGCAGGTAGTCGTCCATGGTTTCTGTCATGGCGAACATCTGCCCAGCGTAACTGGCAGGAATTTCATGCCCGCAGGCATGAGCGCCCTGCACCACCTCGGCCATCAGCGCCTGGATCAACTCGCGGCTGGACTCATCGGCCATCATGGCCGTGGTGCCCGTGCCCAGCAACACAGAGAGGCCGTTGAACGGCACGTTCCAGACCAGCTTGTGCCAACGCGCCAGATGCACATTGGCCATGGCCTGGGACTCGATGCCAGCTTGATGAAACAGCCCGGCGCCGGCTTCGACAATCGCCTGTTGCTGCACCTCGTCGTTGGCCGCCGTGCCACTGTGATAGCCCAGGTTGACCCGGCCCAACGCCTGATGCTCGACCACACCGGGGGCCGAGCGGTGCACACCGATGTAGCACAGGCCGCCCAACAGATGTAGCGACGGCGGCAGGTGTTCACGCAGGCTGTCTTCCACATCGAGGCCGTTTTGCAAGAGCACCACTTTGGCGTCCGGCGCCGCCACCTGGGCGATGGTTGGCGCCAAGTCCACATTGCCGGTGGACTTGGTGCCCACCAGTAGCCAGTCGCACGGCGGCATGTCGGCGGCGCTGGCATAGGCCTGCACCGGATGCAGGTGCAGTTGCCCATGCACCGTACTGTTGACGTGCAGGCCATGCCTGCTCACCGCGGCATATTCGCTGCGCAACAGGAAATGCACATCGAAGCCGGCACGCGCCAGCATCAGTCCGTAGTAACCACCAATGGCACCGGTACCGATAATGCCAATGCGTGGCGACGGGGCTGCAACTGCTGTCATGGCAAATCCTCTGGTATTCGATTGAGCGCCTGGTTTACGCATTCAGCGAGGTGGGATGCTGTAAGACGTGCCTGTAATTGCCCAAGGAATTGACCCTCGCACACCAAGAACAACGCCGGCAAATGAAAGATCTGGTAGCGTTCCACCGCACCGCCGTTGTGCCCGGCATCCACCCAGCACACGCGGTCCACCGGCAAGTGCCAGCCAGGCAACTGCTGGCGTGCCCAGCGGCAACTGGCACAACCGACACTGGTGAACACTACCAGCGAAATACCTGGCAATCCCAGCAATTGCTGGTCAATATCCAGGTCGGTCAATTCCAGTTCCTTCACTATACTGCTGCCATTGCCGTCAACTGGACGGCGCTCGGAGTCCGTGTACATGGGTCGTTTTTTACCTCACCCTGATGATGTCGCTGTCGAGTTGATCCAACGTCCCTCTCCCGCCCTGCCCCGCCAACGCCTGCACACTATCGGCCGCGGCGGCGTCGCCTGCAATTGGCCACGTGCCTGGCGCGCCGGCACGGCGGTTGATCTGCATATCCCTTCCCTGGGGCCCAGCGCCCGTTATCCGGGCTATGTCGCCTGGTGCCGCAAAGTCGAACAGGGCTATCGCATCGGTATTTGCTTTACCGATGAACACGCCTTGTTCGGTGCGCGAATGGGTGAGCAAGTGTGCCAGATCGAGCGTTACTGCCGCCTGCACGAAGATGCCGAGCCAACGCCTGCGCAACTTGAAGCCATGGCCCGTGACTGGGTGTCGCGCCATGCTGACGAGTTCTCCCATGAGGCGATTGTGTAGCCAGCGCTGGATTAAACCGGGCTTTGCCCATTGTCGCGGGCCCGTGTTACGCGCTAAGGTTCCTCCCCCCTGCATTCAAATCATGCTGTGCCCGCCGCACGGGGATAGCTGGCGGCCGGCACCCGTGACCCTGGCGAGTAACACGATGGCTGATTTACCGATCAATGACCTTAACGTTGAATCCAACGAGACCCTGATCACCCCCGATCAGCTCAAGCGCGAAATCCCCCTGAGCGACGCTGCCCTGCAGACCGTCACCAAGGGCCGCGAAGTCATCCGTGACATTCTCGACGGCACCGACCACCGCCTGTTCGTGGTGATCGGGCCCTGCTCTATCCACGACCTCAAGGCCGCCCACGAATATGCCGAGCGCCTCAAGGTGCTGGCGGCAGAGGTGTCCGACACCTTGTACCTGGTCATGCGCGTGTATTTCGAGAAACCGCGTACCACCGTCGGCTGGAAAGGCTTGATCAACGACCCATACCTGGACGACTCCTTCAAAATCCAGGATGGCTTGCACATCGGTCGCAAGCTGCTGCTGGACCTGGCTGAAATGGGCCTGCCCACCGCAACCGAAGCCCTCGACCCGATCTCCCCGCAATACCTGCAGGACCTGATCAGCTGGTCGGCCATCGGCGCACGTACCACCGAATCCCAGACCCACCGCGAAATGGCGTCCGGCCTGTCCTCGGCCGTAGGCTTCAAGAACGGCACCGACGGCGGCCTGACCGTGGCGATCAATGCGCTGCAATCGGTCTCCAGCCCTCACCGTTTCCTGGGTATCAACCAGGAAGGCGGCGTGTCCATCGTGACGACCAAGGGCAACGCCTACGGTCACGTGGTGCTGCGTGGCGGCAATGGCAAGCCCAACTATGACTCGGTCAGCGTCGCATTGTGCGAACAGGCACTGAACAAGGCCAAGATCAAGCCAAACATCATGGTTGACTGCAGCCACGCCAACTCCAACAAAGACCCGGCGTTGCAGCCGTTGGTGATGGAGAACGTCGCCAACCAGATCCTGGAGGGCAACCAGTCGATCATCGGCTTGATGGTCGAGAGCCATTTGAACTGGGGTTGCCAGGCGATTCCAAAAGACTTGGCCGATTTGCAATACGGCGTGTCGATCACCGATGCCTGCATCGACTGGTCGGCCACTGAAACCACCCTGCGCAGCATGCATGCCAAACTCAAGGACGTGTTGCCCCAGCGCAAACGCACCTGAGCCAATACCTGTTTCGCGCACACAAAAACGCCGGGCCAAGCCCGGCGTTTTTTATTGGCAACTGGTCAGTTACAGCTTCGCAGCATGGCGCTGGTGGCGCTCCATATAGCGTTCGACATAGGAGCATGAGGGGATCACCGTGTAGCCAGCCTCTTCGGCAAACTTCAAGGCTTCCTCGGTCAACGCAGCCGCAATGCCTCGCCCCCGCAGTGCGTTGGGCACGAAGGTGCGATAGATATCCAGGGTCTGCTTCCCGAGGTCCATGTAGGTCAGGTAGGCACGATGACCGTCCACATTGGTCTCGAACTGATGACCAGCCTGGTCATGGTGGATGGACAACGCCTCGCTCATCACTACTCCTCGCGGGTCTGAATTAACGACCCTACCTTACCGATGTTTTTCCGGCGAAGGAACATCTACGCCACCCCGTGCCGGTTTCGACAGCGAGAAAACCGTGAGCGCTCACAACCAGCACATAGGGAATAGTAGGCACCAATCCTGAAATTGCTCAAGGCGCACTCGTCATCCCCTGCCGCTGGTGGATATAGAAAGGGCCTCGATCAACCGGTGACCGATAGCCTGAACATTGCCGGCAGTTGAACCTTGAGACGAACTGGCGCACTTAAAGTCACCTCTAGATGCGCGAAAGATGCCTTGCGCAGTAAAGCCAAGCGCAACCAAAGTGCCCCGCTTCGTTATATAAAATTTCATCTGTTTACAAGGCTTAACACATGCGGGCCGGCCCTTTCAGCCTGGATCCAATGTTCGTCGAGGTGCAAAAATCTGGACAGTTTTCATACAGACCGCCAAAAGATTAGCCAAAATAGATTCAGCACAAGAATTTTTTTTGCTTCTTGCGCAACGTCAGTTTACTTACTACAAGTAATGGGTAGTATGTACGCCGGCTATTAGCTCACTCTGAGAAAGTAGCCATTAAATTGAAAGTCCTTGAAGGGGAACACGATGAACAACGTTCTGAAATTCTCTGCTCTGGCTCTGGCCGCAGTTCTGGCTACCGGTTGCAGCAGCGTCTCCAAAGAAACCGAAGCTCGTCTGACTGCAACTGAAGACGCAGCAGCTCGCTCCCAGGCCCGTGCAGACGAAGCCTACCGTAAAGCTGATGAAGCTCTGGCTGCTGCTCAAAAAGCACAACAGACTGCTGACGAAGCTAACGAGCGCGCTCTGCGCATGCTTGAAAAAGCAAGCCGCAAGTAATAATCCTTCGGGGTTGTTATCAAGCCGATCCATTTATGGGTCGGCTTTTTTTTGCCTTTGATTTGGCCCGCGCCACCTGTAGGAGCGCGCTTGCTCGCGAAGATGGTCAACGATAACGCGGGCGTCCTGAATGTCAGCGGCGCCCTCAGGTTTTTCGCGAGCAAGCTCGCTCCTACAGCAGGTCGGCTGGGGTACTTGAGGCCACGGGCGCCGCGCCTGGCACTCCAATTTCGGTCGGCAAGCCATCCTCGGCGGCGACCACATCACGCACCTGGTCCCAGTTGACCCGCAGGTTATTGGACAGGTCTTCGCGCTTGAGCAACGCATTGATGACCGCGGTGTGCTTGTCGACCACCGAGGGCGTACCGTCATCGTTCAACGGCGTGTGAGCCTCAAGGTAAACCTTGCCACCACTGCTGCCGAACTTGTACGCATCATTGATGATGCGCACTGACGTGCCTACCGGCACCATGCCCGCCATTTCCAACACGTTGTTATTGAACATGCGGAAGCAACCGTGGCTGGTGCGCGTGCCGATACCAAACTTCATGTTGGAGCCGTGAATCAGGTAACCCGGCGTGCCCAGGGTGAACTTGAAGGGCCCCAGCGGATTGTCCGGGCCGGCAGGCACCACGTTGGGCAGCGGATCACCGTTGGCGGCGTGTTCGGCCTTGATCGAGGCCGGTGGCGTCCAGGTCGGGTTCGGCGTCTTGGCGATGATACTGGTATGGGCGATCGGCGAACCCCAGCCTTCCCGGCCAATGCCCAGGGGGAAGGTATAGACGACGTTTTGGCCTTTTGGATAGTAGTAGAGCCGGTATTCCGCCAGGTTGATCACAATGCCTTCCCGCGGCCCGGGCGGCAGGATAAAGCGTGTCGGCAGCACAATCTCGGTGCCCGCCCCCGGCAACCAGGCATCGACACCCGGGTTGGCCGCAACCATTTCCGAATAGCCCAGGTCGTAGGTGGTGCCAAGGTCGGCAAAGGTGTCTTCGTACTTGGCCTTGATCACTTGGACCTGGCCAACAATGTCCTCACCGGGCGGCGGCAAGGGCAACTGCAAGGCCGCCGCCGAACCCGCCGCACAAAGCGCAGCAAGAGACAGGCAGCAGGTGACGACGGAAAGGCGCGACAACATCCGGAAAATCCTTCGCAAGACGACGGGTGGGGAAAAATTGATTGTATACGGCTTCGCAGTGCCAAGCTTCAAGCTGTTTTACAGCTCGAAGCGCAGCTCCGGCCAGATCGGAGGCGTGCCGCGCTTTTGCGATTCGAGAATTGCCCGGCATAACGGGCAGAGTCGCTGGTCTTGGAAAATCGAGCGGTTGACCGATGACCAGCGTGGCTGTGCCGGCAATAGAGTGCCGCAGAGCGTGCGATCGATCGAGCCGCCCAGTTCCAATTGACGCGCCACCAAATGCACCCGCACTTCCTGGCAGGCGAACAGGTCCAGCTGCTCGTCCGGCTCGATCAGTTGGTAGTTAAACAGGGACCAGGCAGGGCGCGACATCGAGGGCTCCAAATCGGGGGGGCGCCACCTTAGCCGAAAGCCTGCCGGTAGAAAAGCGTCATAACAGCGGTTTTAGCGTTGGCCAGACATTTTCCAGCAACTTGTCTTGCGCCCCGACTGCCGGGTGTAGCCCGTCAGCCTGCATCAACTCCGGATGGCCACCCACGCCCTCGAGGAAAAACGGCACAAACGGCACCTTTTCTTTCTGTGCCACATCACCGAATACCTTGGCAAAGGCTTCGACATAGCGCTTGCCGTAATTGGGCGGAATCTGCATGCCCAACAGCAGCACCTTGGCGCCGCTGTCCCGGGACTGCTGGATCATCGAGGCAAGATTTTGTTGCAATTGCGCAGGCGGCTGGCCGCGCAAGCCATCGTTGCCACCCAACTCGATCACCACAACGTCCGGTTTGTGCGTTGCAAGCGCCGCGGGCAGCCGCGCGAGGCCTCCCGCGCTGGTGTCGCCACTGATGGAAGCATTGACCACTTTATCGTCAAAACCCTCCTGCTTGAGCCGTTGCTCCAGCAACGCGACCCACCCTTTGCGGGTATCCAGGCCGAAACCGGCACTGATACTATCGCCAACGATCAGGACTGTACCCGCCGCTGCGTTCTGGGCCATGCACATCAAGGCCAGGCCAGCACTCAAAAACCACACTCGCATCGGATTCTCCATGGGCGCAAGCATTCTCACCGCGCGAAACCTTAGCAAAGTGGTTCCCAGCGCGGAAGGTGAACTGACTATCCTGCACGAACTGAGCCTGGAACTGAACAAGGGCGATAGCCTGGCTATCGTCGGCAGCTCCGGTTCCGGCAAATCCACGCTACTGGGCCTGCTGGCCGGCCTCGACCTGCCTAGCAGCGGCGAAGTCACCCTGGCCGGGCAAGCCCTGAGCACCCTCGACGAAGACCAGCGCGCACGCATCCGTGCCGAACATGTGGGCTTCGTATTCCAATCCTTCCAATTGCTCGACAGCTTGAATGCACTGGAAAACGTGATGCTGCCGCTGGAGCTGGACGGTCGCCAGGACGCCCGCGAGCGAGCCAAACACCTGCTGGAGCGCGTAGGCCTGGGCCAGCGCCTGACCCACTCGCCCCGTCAGCTGTCCGGTGGCGAACAACAACGCGTGGCGATAGCCCGCGCGTTTGCCGCCGAACCGGACGTGCTGTTTGCCGACGAGCCCACCGGCAACCTCGACAGCCATACTGGCGAGCGCATCAGCGATCTGCTGTTCGAGTTGAATAAAGAGAGCGGTACGACCCTGGTACTGGTCACCCACGACGAGCGCCTGGCCCACCGTTGCCGACGCCTGATCCGCCTTGAAGCCGGCCTGATGGTCGCGCCCCTGGAGCCTTGATGGCACGTTTGCCGCTATTGCGTCTGTTCAGCCTTGCCATGCGTCAGTTACTGCGCGATGCCCGCGCCGGCGAATTGCGCGTGCTGTTCTTTGCCCTGCTGGTGGCCGTGGCTGCAAGCACCGCCATCGGCTACTTTGGTGCGCGCCTCAACGGCGCCATGCTGCTGCGCGCCACCGAATTCCTCGGCGCCGACCTGGTGCTCGAAGGCAGCTCGCCGGCCCGGCCCGAGCAAATCAAATCCGGGACCGAACTGGGCCTGGATCACGCTCGTATCGTGGAGTTCTCCAGCGTTATCGCCACCGATAATGGCATCCAGCTCTCCAGCATCAAGGCGGTCAACGAGCAGTACCCCTTGCGCGGCGAGCTTAAAAGCAGCACCGAGCCATTCGGTACGCAAACCCCTGGCGGTGGTCCCAAACCCGGTGACGCCTGGGTGGAAGCACGATTGCTGACGGCGCTGGGCCTGAAAATCGGCGACAGCATCGATGTCGGCATGAAGACCCTGCGCCTGGCGCGCATCCTGACCTACGAGCCCGACCGGGCCGGGAACTTCTACAGCCTCACGCCCAGGGTCATGATCAACCTGGCGGACCTGGACGCCACCGGTGTCGTCCAGCCAGGCAGCCGTGTGAGCTACCGCGAACTATGGCGTGCGCCACAAGGCAGCACTGCGCTGCAAACCTATCGCGACCTGGTCAAACCGGGCCTGGCTGCCAACCAGCGGCTGCAGGACTCCCGCGATGGCAACCAGCAAATCGGCGGCGCGCTGGGCAAGGCCGAACGTTACCTGAACATGGCCAGCCTGGTGGCCGTGCTGCTGGCTGGCGTGGCCGTGGCGCTGTCGGCCAACCGCTTCGCCAGTCGACGTTTCGATGCCAGCGCGTTGTTGCGCTGCCTGGGCCTGTCGCGCCGTGAAGCCATGCTGCTGTTCAGCCTGCAACTGAGCGTGCTGGGCTTGCTGGCGAGCCTGGCCGGCGTCCTGCTCGGCTGGCTGGCGCAATTTGGCTTGTTCTACTTCCTGCACGACCTGTTGCCCGCCGACGTACCGCCAGGCGGGTTGCTGCCGGCTGTTGCCGGGATCGGCACCGGACTGGTCGCCCTCGCCGGCTTCGCCCTCCCACCGCTGGCCGCACTGGGCCGGGTACCGCCGCTGCGGGTATTGCGCCGCGATTTGCTGCCTATTCCTTCAAGTACTTGGATGGTCTACGGCGCGGCACTGTTTGCCTTGGGCCTGATCATGTGGCGCCTGAGCCTGGACCTGGTATTGACCTTCGCATTACTCGGCGGCGGTGTAGTCGCTGCGCTGCTCCTGGGTGGCTTGCTGCTGTTGTTGCTACAGAGCCTGCGGCGGTTACTGGCTCGCGCCTCCCTGCCATGGCGCCTGGGCCTGGGCCAATTGTTGCGTCACCCGTTGGCGGCAGCGGGCCAATCCCTGGCCTTTGGCTTGATCCTGTTGTCCATGGGGTTGATCGCGCTGTTGCGGGGCGAATTGCTCGACACCTGGCAAAACCAGTTGCCCAAGGATGCGCCCAACTACTTCGCCCTGAATATCCTGCCAGCCGACAAGGACGCCTTTGGCGCCCGCCTGCTGGACGTCCAGGCACAAGCAGCGCCGCTCTACCCGGTGGTGCCAGGGCGCCTGATCAGCATCAATGGCGAACCCGTGCAGGAGATTGTCAGCAAGGACTCCAGTGGCGACCGTGCCACTCAACGTGACCTGAGCCTGACTTGGGCAGCCGACCTGCCAGCGGGTAACGTCCTGACGGCAGGTACCTGGTGGTCGGCGCAACCCACTGACGGGGTTCCTGGCGTGTCGGTGGAAGCCAAAGTGGCCGAGAGCTTGAAGCTCAAGCTCAACGACCATCTGTTGTTCACCATCGGCGGGGAAAACCGTGAAGCGCGGGTCACCAGCCTGCGCACCATCAACTGGGATAACTTCCAGCCCAACTTCTTCATGATTTTCCAACCGGGCACCTTGAAGGATCTGCCGGCGACCTACCTGACAAGCTTCTATCTGGCTCCCGGCCATGACCAACAGATCGTCGACCTCTCACGGGCCTTCCCGGCGGTGACTATCCTGCAGGTCGAGGCCCTGCTGGAGCAGTTGCGCAGCATCCTTGCCCAAGTAACGCTGGCAGTCGAATACGTGCTGTTGTTTGTCCTCGCGGCGGGCATGGCGGTTTTGTTCTCTGGCCTGCAGGCCACCCTGGATGAACGAATCCGCCAAGGTGCATTGCTACGCGCCTTGGGTGCCGAGCGTAAGTTGCTGGTCAAGGCCCGACGCATTGAGTTCGGCCTGCTGGGCGCCGTCAGCGGCTTGTTGGCGGCACTGGGCACCGAACTGGTGACCTGGGTGCTGTACCGCTATGCATTTGACCTGGCGTGGCATCCCCACCCGTGGTTGTTACTGCTGCCCGTAATCGGTGCCTTGCTGATTGGCGCTGCCGGGGTATTTGGCACGCGCCGCGCACTGAATGCCAGCCCGCTGACCGTTCTGCGCGAAAGCTGACCCCCGATGGCGCGTACTCTGCCAAGGGTACGTGCCATCAGGCCGGCTTTACATATTCGATCTTGGTGATCCACCAGCACACCTCTCCGCCTGGGGTCTGTACGACTGCCTCGTCATCCACCTCCTTGCGCAGCAGGGCCCGTGCCATGGGTGAGTCGATGGAGATGTAATCCATACGGTCGTAGATCTCGTCATAACCCACGATGCGAAAACGCTTGGCCTCGCCCTGTTCGTTTTCGATTTCGACCCATGCGCCGAAAAACACCTTGCCCTCCTGCTCGGGCATGTACTCCACCACCCGCATGTCTTCCAGGCGTTTGCGCAGGTAACGCACCCGTCGGTCGATCTCGCGCAGCAGCTTCTTGTTGTACTGGTAATCGGCGTTTTCACTGCGATCTCCCAGGGAGGCTGCCCAGGTCACTTTGCGCGTGGTATCCGGACGTTTTTCACGCCATAGGTAATCCAGCTCTTTTTTCAGCGCTTCATGACCCTCTTTGGTAATCAGCTTGGTACTCAAACGCTCACATCCCCAGGCAATGTCTAATGATGCCGATACGCCAGGGCATCATGCCCAGGCAGCGGCTGGCTGGGACTGATGATAAATGAACCCTGGAAAGTATCCAGGCCGGCGCCCCCTGTAACCTCACCCATGGCCCTCCAGGACTTGATCCAACTCAAGCAGCATGCCCTGCATGCGCTGGCGCATGCCGGACAACTGCAACATCATCATTGTCAGCTTTTCGGCTTTCTGACTGACCTCCAACCCCTGCTTCTGCAAATAGGTATGGCGCTGCTCAAGTTCACGGCCTTTTTCATCCAGTTGGCTCTGCTGCTGTTGCAGGGACGCCTGCCACTGTTCAAGCATTTGTTCTTTCTCGAGGACGGCGCATTTTTTTTGCGTCAACTCTTGGGCGACCTTGGCCAGATTGCTCAGCGCGCTGTCCATTTCAAGCAAAGAGGTATGTTCCAGGTGGGCAGGCGGGTCCAAGTGGTCGGGCTCGGGTGGCTCCAGCCGCAGGTTGTTTGGCTCAAACTGACTGTCATTTTGTTCATCCGGGACAGGCGGCGCACTGGTCTTGACCTGCAACTGCGGTATCGCGGCCAGCGACTGCGCCGGCTCTTCAAAGGTGTCTTCATCCACAGGCTGCGGCACAGCCGTGGGTGCGCGCGGATTTCGGGGAGGCGCAACCATTTGCGACGAAAAGCGAATGGACGGCACGATCACTGCGCTGCTTTCGATCGCAGGCAACGCCGGCGCAGACATACCCAAGGTGATCACCTTCATGACCAATGCCTTCTTGATGATCACCGAGTGATGATCCTCGGGCCTGGCAGGCGGCAGCCGGCAGCCCTTCAAGTCAATAAAGTGAAAGGGAACCTCAGCGTCGCCAATCGAGCTTGCCTTCGAACCTGACGCGGCCGCCATCATCAGGATCTGCTTGAAGACCTGCATCGCTGATTGCAGGTCCTCTTTTGAATCAACCCCCCCCAGAAAATAGCGTTCGAGCTTTTTACGTAATACCGCGATATAGACCCGGGAGTGACCGGGTTCGGTCTCCTCATCCAGGCTATACACGAGAAAGTTGGACCCGGTTTGCGTGACAGCGAACCCACACAGCAACGCGCCGTTAACGGGCGCGTCTTCGTCGTTACGTTCAAGAACAAGAGTACGTAGAAGCATCATGGCAATCAGGCCTCATTACAAAAGAAAAAACCTTATATAAACACCAGATAAACATCCGAGCTTTAATAAGTCTTCCAAACAAAACAATTGTTTCAGCGAATTATCGAGCCGAACGTAGGATTCTTCTTATTAGTTACGTCTCGCGTTCCCAAGCCACTTTATTGAACGTACCCTTTTTAAAGCTCTCTCCCATACGGCCGGCACCTCTCACACGCCCTGCAAAACTTATTCGGTAAAAATATGATCGAGATAAGCAACTTGACAAAACAGCTGGGCAAAAAAAGCGTTATCACCAACCTCTCCTTCTGCGCCCAGCGCCAGGAGTGTGTGGCCCTGCTGGGAGAGAGTGGTGCAGGAAAAACAGCACTGCTGAGTTTGATTGCCGGGGCAATCAAACCTACTTCAGGACAAATCACTATCCAAGGCTTCAGTACCCAGACCCATTCACTCCAAGCCAAAAAAGTCGTTGGCTATCAACTCCAGGAAGGCCTCAATCATCACAGGATGTCCGTCAGGCATATGCTCAATTTTATTGCCGCTATTCGCGGTTTGAGCGGTGTTGAAAAGCGCAGTCGAGTCGAGCAAGTAGTCACGCGACTGGAACTGCTGCCCGTGCTCAACTGCCCGATCGATGTGCTTCCACTTGGCTTGAAGCGCAGAGTCGCAATGGCCCAGGCACTCCTGCACTCCCCAAGCCTGCTTCTGCTGGATGAGCCTACGGAGGGACTATGCCCTGATCAAAGGCTCAAGTTCAGGGCACTCATCCAATCCCTGACCGAGGAAATGACGATCATCATCGCCTCCCGCCGTTATCAAGAGTTAGCGGATACCTGCACCCGTGCCTTGGTCATCGCCGACGGCCGCCTGGTGGCCGACGCTTCACTGCCGGATTTGCAACGCAGTTCCCGGCATTTCCAAGCGGTGACCCTGGCGGCGGACACCCCGCTGGATTTGCTGGCGCTTGCCGTATTACCTGGCGTCGCAGGCATCGAAGAAGACCGGCATGCCCCCGGCAAGGTGACTGTTCTGGCCATGCCCGGGCACTCCATCTTCCCTTCAATCAACGCGCTCATCACCCACCGTGGCTGGAACATAACGTCAATGAATCTGGAGCCGGGTCGCCTGAACGATGTCGTTCACCATCTGAGCCATGAGGTAAATCCTTGAGACTGCTAGCCATCATTTTCAAACGACAACTCGCCAGCTTTGCCTCGTCACCGAGCACTTATCTGAGTGTGGCGGTTTTTCTCGTGCTGGGTGCGACGCTGGGGTTGCACAGCCATCACTGGCTGGAACAAAACAGCAGCGATTTGCAGGCGTTCTTCGAACTGCATCCTTGGCTCTATCTGCTACTGGTACCGATTTTATCGACGCAGTTATGGTCAGACGAATCCAATACCGGCTTTTGCGACACATTGAAATCCTTACCCGTCACTCCGACGCAGCGAGTGGTTGGAAAGTTTATGGCGGCATGGATCGTCTGTGGCATCGCTTTGATGCTTAATTTCCCTTGGGTGATGGCTGTCAATTACCTTGGCACCCCCGACAATACCGTTATCGCATCACAGTTCTTCGCCAGTTGGTTATTGGCGGGAAGCTATCTCTCTGTAGGTTGCTTTGCCTGTGTGCTGACGAACCAACGCGTTATGATTTCCCTCTTGACGCTGTGCTTGTTGCTGGCCGCCAGTGGGATATCTTCAATGTTGGATGCACTGGAACAGCAGACCCCCATATGGATTATCGACAGTTTGATATCCCTTGATCCGATTTCCCGCTTCAGCGCGATGGATAACGGCAAGTTGACATTGCATGACTGCCTGTACTTCATAAGCATGATCTTGGCTTTTCTGTTTGCGACCACCCTCACACTCAACTACAGAAACAGCTGACATAGGAACGCCACTGATGGGATCCGCTTTTCGCGCGGGTATGACATTGATCGTCATATCACTACTGTTTCTGGCATTCAATTTAGTCTGGGTACCCAAACTACCAACTGTCCGTTGGGACTTTTCCCAAGAAAACACCCACACCCTATCGCCATCGGCGCGGCAATTACTCGTTTCACTTGAAAGCCAACTGGACTTATATTTCTTCAACACCCTCAATGCACCGCAAAAAAAACCGGTATTGAAACGTTATGGCCGGCGCGTGGAAGACTTGCTCAAGGAATTCGAAAAAGCTGCCAACGGCATGATCAACTTACATATTATCAACCCCACCCCGTTCTCTGAGGACGCCTATAAAGCCAGCTTGTTTGGCCTTGATGACACACAAGGATTCCTTGGCCTTATCGGTACGCGTGCCGGCCAGGGCGCCCAACGCATCCAAGCGTTCAGCCCTGAGCATGAATCATTGCTCGAGTATGAAATCAGCCACCTGATCTACAAGTTGATGCACCCTGATCGCCCCACTGTTGGCCTACTGTCGGGACTGCCCTTGGACAAATCGGCCGGTGGGTTACTGGAGTTGATGCGCGAGCAATTCAGTGTGGTGGAATTGGCAGCGAACATCACCCAAGTACCGCCCTCCATGAACACACTGATGGTTGTACAGCCACACGCTCTATCTGGTCGAGCCCTATATGCCCTTGAGCAATGGGTACTCAAAGGCGGCAAGCTGATGATGTTCATCGACCCGGTGAGCGAGATAGGCGCCGACGCCATATCCACAAACGCCAGGCTGGATTCGCTGCTGACCGCATGGGGTATCCAGATGCCTGCGGACAAGTTGCTGGTCGATAATCTTTATGCCTCATCAGCAACGCCCGACACCGGAATGCCCGCGGTACTGCACCCGGCCAGGCTACATCTGCCAAGGCAGGCAATGACCAGGTCGGATATCAGCACCTGGGGACTGCATTCGGTCATCGTATCGAGCAGCGGCGCGCTCTCCTTGGCCCCCAAAAGCCGCTCGCTGTTGACCCCGCTTCTGCTGAGCTCACGCCAATCGGCATTGGTGGACGCAGAACGCTTTGCTTCCGCTACCACGTTCGACTCACTCATAGATGAATCAGCGACTTCAGGACAGCGCCATGTCATCGCCGCCCGCCTTGACGGGCCCGCTTATTCAGCGTTTCCCGACGGCCTGGAGGGCCAGCCGCCCGGGCTGCAGAGGGCAGAACAGATCCAGATGGTGATCGTGGCCGACACGGACTTGCTCGCGGACACGCTCAACAACGCCCTACCCAACGGCAACGCGCAGTTTGTATTGAACACGTTGGATAATCTGGCGGCGCCCGAGGCACTCAGAAATATTCAATCCCGTGTGATGCGCCAACCACTGCGCAGGCTAGAACACATGCGCGACGAAGCCGCACAGGCTTATCGCAAAAGTGCGACTGCGATGGAGCGACGACTTGAGCAGACAGAACAAGCATGGCGCAGGTTGAACCCACCCCACACCAGCCTCATGACCCAAGCCGTGGATACCACTACCCAGTTGCAGGCACTCAACAAAGAGCGCCTGCAATTGCCTATCGAGTTGCAGGCGCTCAAGACCCAGGCATACGCCCCGCTGCTGCGTTTCGAACGATATCTGCAATGGCTGATGGTCGCCACAATACCGCTGCTGCTGTGCCTGATTGCCTGGGTACTTTTCCTATACCAGCGAAGGCGTCGAACATCTACGTTGGCGGCCTATCACCAGTCGCTCAGCGACGGGTAATCAGGCCTTGGCGGGCAATGCGTGTCAGTTGATGGATCACCTCAACGGCGTTGCTGGCATTCGGTGCCTGGATCACTGCCAGGTCGAAACTATCGCTGGCAAAACGGGCCAGGGAATCGCCGTCTTCAACAAACTGGATCAGGAACGCCGAAGGTCGACCGGAACGGCGTGGCCAGCCGTCCAGATAACGCAGCAGCGTCGGCTGGTGCTTACCGCCCAGAAGGATTTTCGGATTGCGTTGAGTCAGGTCCGCGGTGATCGGGGCCAGGCGTATGAGAGGGCGTAGTGCATTCATCGTGTCGTGTCTCTGCCTCAAAAGTCTGCGGGCAGGTGAGAGGCAACACCGAACCAGCGCTTTAGCGGTATTTCGAAGAACGCCCTGCGTGAGCAAGCGTGCTTCTGTCGGGCTGCATTGAGTCCCAGTGGCGCCCCGCAATTAGCTGTTTAAATCGGCGCATGAGCAGCATCCTAGAGAAGCCGGTGGGGCAGTGTCAAGAATCCCGGGCAACGAAAAGGCCCGCATCAGCGGGCCTTCTGTACAGCTTGCTAAACGATCAGTGAGTGATCGCGCGGTCGACAGACAATTTGCCCGCACCTTCCAACAACACCGCCAACGCGCCGCCGAGCAACGCCAGTGCGAACTCATAACCGTTGTTGGCCATGAACAGCCCGTTGTGGATGTGTACAGAGAAAATCGCCACCAGTGTCAGGAAGGTCAGGCCCAATGCGGCAGGGCGAACCAACAAACCGATGATCAGGGCCAGGCCGGCGAAGAACTCGGTACCGCCCGACAGCAGCGCCATCAGCGTGCCCGGCGCCAGGCCGATGCTTTCCATCCATTGTGCGGTGCCCGCCAGACCACCACCGCCAAACCAGCCGAAGAGTTTTTGCGAACCGTGGGCAGCGAAGATGATGCCGACGAAAATGCGCAGAATAGTCAGGCCATAACCGGCGCGAGTGGACAGTACACGGGTAATCATTGGGCTCATGGGGGTAAATCCTTTTCCAGGTAGGGGTTGGTTGGCCGCTATATTAATCAGTTTAAACAATGATAAAAGCCAAAATATTGCCTAATTAACATCTAAAAATTCGATTATTTACGCGATGCAATTTTAGCCGCGGGCGGCTCCAGGGACTCCCGCTGCCGATCGAACGCCAAATAATACTTGTTGACGCTATTAACATAGCTGACGCCGCCCATCCCTACCTGCTCCATGGCAATGCGTTCAACCTGGAAGAACCACTGATTGGGGTTAAGCCCACGACGCTTGGCCTCGGTGCGCATGCCCTGTACTCGCTCCGGCCCCATGTTGTACGCCGCTAGCATAAAGGCCATGCGCTCACGCTCATTGAGCTTGGGGCTGGCGAAAAACTTGCGGCGGATCATCGCCAGGTAACGTGCCCCCGCTTGCACATTATTGTCGAGCGTCTCGATATTGTTGACCCCCACCCGTTGGGCCGCCGACGGCGTGATCTGCATCAGGCCGGTAGGGCCGCCGCTGTTGCGTGCGCCTGGGTCCAGGGAAGACTCCTTGAACGCCAACGCCGCCAGGTTCAGCCAGTCCATACCTTGCTCACGTGCATGTTTTTGCAGGACCGGGCGCAGTTTTTCCAGGCGCTGGCGGTCAGCCCGCGCCAACGGGTTACGGACCTGGTAGAGGCGTCGATAGATACGCTGGAATGCCACATCCTGGTCGGAAGGCGTGTGATAGGTCTTGAGAAACCGATCAATGCTGGCGCGCAGCATCGAGGCATCCTGGCGCACAAACCAGAACTCGTCGCCCGGCTCGCTGATCACCACCTGCTTGTCAAAGCGCAACTTGGGCAGAATTTTCGACCAGCGTTGGGCAATGGGTTTTTCCACGATCGTCAGGTGAAAAATCCCGGCCTGCACCATCTCCAGGACGTCTTCCACCGCCAGGCTGGGGTCAACCCATTCGACTTTCACGGGGGGGCGCTTGTGCAGAGCCAGTTTTTGATTGACCTGACTGATGGCATCCGCCGCCGCACTGCCCGTGGTCAGCGTCAGCGTGCGACCTGACAGTTGCTCCAGCCTGGTAAAGCGTCGTTCACCCTTGACGCCCACCAGCCACAACGGCACATCGCTGACAATCGGGTCGCTGGCGCTGACCTTGTGCACGCCCTTCACGTCCAGCAACTCACCGGGCGCCACCAGGTCGCCCTCGCCACGGGCCAGCGCGCCGAGTAACTGGTCCTTGGCCTTGGGGATGATCTTGAGATTGATGGCCTGCCCATCACGGGCATGGCCATTGAGGTACTGCTCGAAGGCACGCAACCGATGGTATTCGACACCGATGGCCTGGCCCTGCACTTCACCGGAACTGTTGCGGCTCTGGTTGACCAATACGCGCAGAGTGCGGCTGGAGCGAATTTGCGCGAGGTCGCGGACCTTGCCGGGCTTGGCCACTTGCAGCGGCCCATCCAGACGTGCGACCGCCGCCATGGGCAGCAGCAACGTCAGGCACAACATAAGCAACGCCGAGGGTCGGATCATCCGCTCTCCGAAAAGAAAACTGGCCAGCACCTTCGCGAATAACGACGTGCTGGTGGTCAGAAACAGAGCGCTTTATGCGCTGGCAAGGCGTGCAACGGCGCCACGGTGGTAGGCAATCGGCCCACCACAATGTCGCTTGCGACGTTCAAAGACAGCGTTAACGCGTTGTAGTTCTTGGTTTTTCTTATCAATCTACAGCTCTGATATGCTTTCCGGCCGCAGGCGGAGATAGCACCATGCAACTCATTGATATTGGCGTCAACCTGACCAACCCCAGTTTCGACGAGAGGCACACGGCCGTTCTCGAACGCGCTTACGCCGCTGGCGTGCAGCAATTGGTACTCACCGGCACCAGCGTCGAGGGCAGCGAACAGGCCCTGCAACTGTGTGTAAAGCTCGACGAAAGCGGCCAGCGCCTGTTCAGCACCGCCGGTATTCACCCTCACTCTGCCAGCGACTGGAACAGCGACAGCGCCCAACGCCTGCGCAGCTTGCTGGGCGACAGCCGAGTGCGCGCCGTGGGTGAATGCGGGCTGGATTTCAACCGGGACTTCTCCCCTCGCCCCCAGCAGGAAAAAGTCCTCGAAGAACACCTCGCCCTGGCCGTCGAGCTGCAACTGCCGGTGTTTCTCCATGAGCGCGATGCCAACCAGCGTCTGCTGGAGATCCTCAAGGACTACCGCGACCACCTGCCAGCCGCCGTGGTGCACTGCTTCACTGGCGAACAGGCAGCACTGTTCAGCTACCTGGACCTGGATTTGCACATTGGCATCACGGGTTGGATCTGCGACGAACGCCGTGGCACCCACCTGCATTCACTGGTCAGGGATATTCCCCGAGGCCGTCTGATGCTGGAAAGCGATGCGCCCTATCTGCTACCACGCACCCTGCGCCCCAAGCCGAAGAATGGTCGCAATGAACCGGCTTACCTGCCCGAAGTACTGCGCGAAGTGGCCTTGCACCGTAACGAAACAATGGAAGACCTGGCGCTGCACAGCACCGCGTGCGCCCGGCGCTTTTTCGGCTTGCCTGCCATCGATTGATGCGGCGCATTGACCCATATCAAAAGCGCTGTTCTGAATAGCGGCACAATAATGGCACCTTGCCAATACCGTTTCCGCTATCAGAGAAAACCTTCCATGGGTGCCTGGCTTAGCAATATCTCGCTCAAATACAAATTCTGGGCCGTCAATGCGGTCGCCTTCATCACCACCCTGCTGCTGGTGCTGTACGCGGTACAGCTGGAACAACAGGCGCGTAGCCAGGCGTCACAGGCATCGGCCCAGGCTCAGGGACGCTTGCTAAGCGCCTGGCCAGCCGACAGAACCTTGCCCACTGGTGAGCACTGGCTCGCATTTTCCAAAGGCCAGATCCCCCAGGACCTGCCCGCCCTGAACACTGCCAACGGCTGGACTGAACTCAACCCTATGCCGTTGTTCGGTGAAAACCCGCTGATCGGCGCCGAGGTGATCAGCCGGGCCGACGGCCAGCAGGTCGCAGTCCTCGCCTACGCGCCGAGCCTGAGCCAGGTGTTCAGTGAACGCTTCGCCAATTACGCCGTTGCCGTGGCAGTCCTGATGCTGGCCATGCTCGGCGCCTCGCAGTTGTTGATCCGCTTCCTGCTCAGTCAGCTCAACACCCTCAAGGATGTAATGCTGCACGTTGAAAAAACTGGTGACCTGTCGGCGCGGGTGCCGTTGGCCTGCAAGGATGAAGTCGGCCAGATGGCCAGCGCCTTCAACGCCATGCAAGCCGGTTACCAGCGCGTGGTCAATACCGTGGCACGCACCGCCCGGCAACTGGACGACGGCGCCGCACGCCTGGCCAGCAGCATGAACGAGGTGCAACACGGCATGCTGGGCCAGCAAAGCGAAACCGACCAGGCCGCCACCGCCATCAACGAAATGACCGCCACCGTCTACCACATCGCCCAGCACGCGGGCGCCACCCGTGACTTGTCGCAGTCCGCCGACACCCTCGCCGGCAGCGGCCAGGCAGTGGTCACCCGGGTACAGCATTCGATCGCCGGGCTGTCCAGTGGGGTACAGCAGACCGCCGAAATGATCCAGAAACTGGCCGAAGACAGCCAGAAAATCAACGGCGTGGTCGGTGTGATCCACAGCATCGCCGAACAGACCAACCTGCTTGCCCTCAATGCCGCCATCGAAGCCGCCCGCGCCGGGGAAATGGGTCGCGGTTTCGCGGTAGTCGCCGACGAAGTGCGCAACCTGGCCAAGCGTGTGCAAAGCTCCACCGACGAAATCACTCGCATGGTCTCGGCGCTGCAAGCCGGCACCCGCGACGCCGTGGACTTCATGCAGGAAAGCTCATTCAAGGCCGATGACTGCGTCCAGCAGGCCCAGGAAGCTGGTGTGGCCTTGGCTGAAATCACCGGGGCCGTGGCACAGATGCGCGAAAGCAACACCCAGATCGCCGTGGCCGCCGAGCAGCAAAGCCATGTTGCCGAAGAGATGAACCGCGCCGTGGTGAGCATTCGCGATGTGACCGAAAACACCGTACATCAAACCGTGGCATCGGCGACTACCAGCAATGAACTGGCGACGTTGGCCGGGGAGTTGAGCAAGGCGATTGGGCAGTTGAAGTTGTAAGACTGTTCCAGCTGTAATCCGACTCCTACGACCAAGCCTCGGTTTAACTGAAGTTAAGACGAAATTTCCTCGCTATTTTCGCGCATAACGCCGACTTCTTTTACCTGACAACCGCTGCAAAGTCCCTCGCCTGATCAAACAGTGCGAGGGATTGCAGATGCTGGTGTTCGTTAGAGCCCTGATGAATGGGACTGTCTCTTGATCTCGGTGCTGGCCAACCTGATGCTGGTGCCGATGGATCCCGAAGCGCCGAAGGTTGAGCGCGTATTCGCGGACTTCCGCACCTGCCTGAATACCTTTGATAAGTGGACCGACAGCTTTTTAAGTGGTTCGGCACTTAGCGTGGAGCAGGTGTTCAAGGTTGGGGAAGACGTCGCACTGGTCGCGCCGATCTCTTCCGACAAACCCAGCCGCACCGTCGCTCAATGCAAAGCCCAGGGTGGGCTGACGCTGGTGCATCTGTTCGAAAGCACGCAGTTCGTGCCTATCGGCAACACGCCCGTGAGGCTGCAAGCCGTTGCACAGGACGGCAGCCCGGTAGGCGCGCCACTGCATCGGACCATTGGCCCCAGCGGCATTCTTGAAGTCAGCGACTGTAGCCGCGACCAACAGTACGAAATCACCTTTTATCCCACTGTTTCCAAGGTTCACGTCCAGGCGCTGTATGCGTCCTATGAGTCTGTGATCGCCGGGCTGGAAACGGATTTGCGCACGGCATGGGCCGAGCACTTCAAGCCTCGATGGGCAGACTTTGCCAAAGCGCCGGCTTACAAGCGCAGTGCCTTACAGGGCGTGGCCTTTGCTGCCGGGCTGGGCAACGCGCTTTATAACCTGTGGGACAACATCACCGAGCTGTACGACCTGCTCGCCAACCTCAAGACCAACAGCGAAACGTTGCTGAAATACCTGTCCGAGGCCGAGCTGAATGCGCTGCTCAAGCTGGGCAAAGACACGCTGTCCAAGGGGTTGCTGGTACTCAGTGATGAGCCGCTGTTGTTCATCTATCTATCGGCACTGGTGGCCTGGATACGCATGCTGCCGCCGCCCGACATATATGAACTGCTGGGTGAAATCACCGGCGAAGTGCTGATCAACTTGCTGCTGATCTGGGCCACGCGAGGCATTGGGGTGCAGCTGCGCCTGGGTGCTCAGATGCTTAGTGGCGTCAAGTCCGGGCGGGCGCGGGCGTTGTTGGAATTGCTGGCCAAGCAGGTGGCGGGGCCTCGGCTGGAGCCCCATGTGGAGGCCGCAAAGCCGGTGTTGCTGAGCAGTGCGGCGACGCCGGTCAAGGCGGTGCCAGTGGTGCCGTTGAAGGCAGGCGACACGCTGGTTTCGAACCCGGTGTCGATGGTGCGCGGCAAGACCCAGCGCACCACGTTGGTTCGTCAGGAGCCTGTCGATGATGTGCCGGCTGTGGCGTCGAACCCGAAGGGGGATGCGGCGGCGCCAGCGGATAAAACCGTCACCCACGGTTGCCCGGTGTCGATGGTCACCGGCGAGGAATTGCTGACCCTTACCGACGGCGCGCTGGATGGGATCTTGCCGTTTGAGTGGACGCGGTTGTACCGCACCAGTGCGGTGGAAGTCGAGTGTGGGTTGGGGTTTGGCTGGAGTCATGGGCTGGCTCATCGGCTGGTGGTGTCGGGCGATTCGGTGGTGTGGACCGACCATGAGAACCGCTCGACTACCCTGCCCTTGCCCACCGTTTCTCGGCCTGCGATCACCAATAGCCTGGCCGAAGCGGCGATCTATTTGGGAGCCTCGCCTGATGAACTGGTGCTGGCCCAAGCCTCGCGTTTCTACCACTTCCGCGACGGTGTGCTGACAACCATCAGCGATGCGTATGACAACCGGCTGCGCCTTTGCCGGGATCGTTCTGGGCGGATTGAACGGCTGGATAACGGCGCGGGGCGCTCGTTGCTGTTGCGTTATGAGCTGGATCGCATTGTCGCGGTGGACTACCAGGTGCATCGCGCCAAAGGGCGTGAGCCCTACGTTTGGGAAACCGAGCAGAACATCGTTTCCTACGCCTATGACGAAGCTGGCCGACTGGTGTGTGCGACCAATGCCGTCGGTGAAAGCGAGCGTTATCGGTACGACGATCAGCACGTCATTCTCGAGCGGCAGTTGGCCGGAGGCGCGAGTTTCTATTGGGAATGGGAACACGCGGGCAAGGCGGCGCGCTGCGTT
>NZ_BCBO01000085.1:0-79976 GCF_001320835.1 Pseudomonas sp. NBRC 111138
GCCAGCTCCCACATGTGATCCAGTTTTTAAACTGGCCGCACATTCTCAGCCTGAGGGCCTTTTGGCCCTTGCGTGATGTCAAATTCTACTTTTTGGTTTTCATCCAGGTTTTTTTGCCCCTGCGACTGGATTGCCGAGTAATGGACGAAAACGTCATCCCCCCCATCCTCCGGGGCAATAAAGCCAAACCCCTTCTCCGCGTTAAACCATTTCACAGTACCCGTTGCCATTTTTGCTCTCCTTACCCTCACTCAGACCCCAACCAACCCCGGTGATGCCCCCTGACGGGCAACGCATAGATGCCCTTGGGCCGATGGACCATTTGAAACCTCAGTTGCTTACCCACCGACAGCGCTGTGCAACGCCAATCCTTGCGATTGATAAATACCTCTTCTGCCTCATCATCCAATTCGATCAGCCAATCGCCCCTGACCCGGTCATAGGATTTGACAGTCCCTGTAGCCACCTTCAATCCCGCTCTCCCTGCATCTCGTTTACTACATACGCGCAGTGCTTGGTTCAGTCATAAAACAACGGGAAGCATCCTTTGGCTACTGTCAGAGTTGACAGGTAGACGTGAGCTACCGATGGGTGGTAGCGGCGGAACAGCAGAAGATTCATGCATCCGAGGGTTTCTTGCGCTTGCGGGGTTTTCGCGGTTTGGGAGGGGTGGGAGGAACGTTACCGTGTTGAGCGCCTGTCGACTGGACGGCAACCTCGTTGCCATCGCGATCCCGGGCAATAAAGCCGATGCCTTTGACCGCATCAAACCACCTGACCGTACCCCTATCCATCACCGCCTCCCGAGTCGTGCAGAGCTGCACGTCTCATCGCTGTATCAAACAGTGAAGGCGCCGTAATGGCTACTGTCAAAGTTGACAGGTAAACGGCACACCACTGTAGGAGCGAGCTTGCTCGCGGAGATGGGTAACGATAACGCGGGGAGCCAGGATGAACGCGACGACGGTGAGTTTTTCGCGAGCAAGCTCGCTCCTACAGTGAGCAGCAGCGTTCAAGAATCGCGACGCAGGTCCGGCGGGATCGGCAAATCCTTGAGCGGATCAGGCCGCTTGCCCTTGCCGGCGCGGTATTGACGGATTTGGTAAACGTAGGCCAGTACCTGTGCAACGGCCAGGTACAAGCCGGCGGGGATTTCCTGGTCCAGATCGGTGGAGTAGAAGATCGAGCGCGCCAATGCTGGCGACTCCAATAACAGAATGTCGTTGGCCACCGCAATTTCGCGGATTTTCAACGCGGTGAAGTCACTGCCCTTGGCCAGCAGCATCGGTGCGCCGCCCTTCTCCGGGTCGTACTTGAGGGCCACGGCGTAGTGAGTCGGGTTGGTGATGACCACGTCGGCGTCGGGCACCGAGGCCATCATCTTGCGCTGGGACATTTCCCGCTGCAGTTGGCGGATGCGTTGCTTGACCTCGGGGCGGCCTTCCTGGTCCTTGTGTTCGTCGCGCACTTCCTGCTTGGTCATCAGCAGTTTCTTGTGGCTTTCCCACAACTGGATCGGCGCATCCACGGCGGCGATAAGGATCAGCCCGGCCGCCATCCACAGCGCACTCCAGCCCACCACCTGCACGCTGTGGATGATCGCTGATTCCAGCGGCTCATGGGCGATGCGCAGCAAATCGTCGATGTCGGACGACAACACCGCCAGCGCCACGAACAGAATCAGGAAAAACTTGGCCAGGGCCTTGAGCAATTCCACCAGGGCCTTGGCGGAAAACATGCGTTTGAGCCCCGCACCCGGGTTCATGCGGCTGAACTTGGGCGCCATGCTGCCCGCGGCAAACAGCCAACCGCCGAGGGCCACTGGACCGATCAGCGCGGCCAGCAACAAGGTGATCAGGATCGGCTGCACCGCCAGCAGCGCGATTTTGCCCGAGTGCAGCAGGTACTGGCCCATGGCATCGGGGTTGAGCAACACTTCGCGCGGCAAGCTGAAGTTGTGCTTCATCATCTCCAGCAGGTCCAGCGCCAGGCCACCGCCGTAGATCAGCAAGGCGCCTGCACCGGCGATCATGGTGGCGAAGGTGTTGAGCTCTTTGGAGCGCGCGATCTCGCCCTTTTCCCTGGAGTCCTTTTTACGTTTCTCCGTGGGGTCTTCTGTTTTGTCCTGACCACTCTCGCTCTCGGCCATGGCTCAGCGCGCCCGTGCCAGGTCACGTAAGAACTGCAAGGCATCGGTGGCCAGCGGTTGATACTGATTGAGAATGTCAGCCAGGCCGACCCAGAAAATCCCCATACCCAACACCAGGGTCAGCGGGAAACCAATCGAGAAGATATTCAGTTGCGGCGCCGCACGGGTCATCACGCCGAAGGCGATATTGACCACCAGCAGCGCAGTGATCGCCGGCAGCACCAGCAACAGCGAAGCCCCCAGTACCCAGCCGAGGCGCCCCACCAGCTCCCAGAAATGGTTGACCACCAACCCCGAGCCCACCGGCAAGGTGGTGAAGCTTTCGGTCAAGACTTCGAACGCCACCAGATGACCGTTCATGGCCAGAAACAGCAAGGTCACCAGCATGGTCAGGAACTGCCCTATCACCGCCGCCGACACGCCGTTGGTGGGGTCGACCATGGACGCGAAGCCCATGCCCATCTGGATCGAGATGATTTGCCCGGCGATCACAAAAGCCTGGAAGAACAGCATGAGGGAAAACCCCAGCATGGCACCGATCAGAATCTGTTCGGCAATCAGCAGCAAGGCGCTCAGGTCGAGAGCGTTCACCGGCGGCATCGGCGGTAGGCCAGGCACGATTACCACGGTGATCGCCACCGCGAAATACAGGCGCACACGACGCGGTACCAGGGTGGTGCCGAACACCGGCATGGCCATCAGCATCGCCGTGACGCGAAACAGCGGCAGGATGAACGAGGCTACCCAGGTACTGATCTGGGTGTCGGTCAAGGCCAGCAAGGATTGCATCGGCTCAGCCGATCAACTGCGGAATACTGCCGTACAACTGCAGGATGTATTCCATGAAGGTTTGCACCAACCACGGGCCGGCGACAATCAGGGTCACCAGCATCACCAGCAGGCGCGGCAGGAAGCTCAGGGTTTGTTCGTTGATCTGGGTGGCCGCCTGGAACATCGCCACCAGCAGGCCGACCAACAGGCTCGGCACCACCAGCACGGCGACCATCAGGGTAGTCAGCCACAGCGCTTCGCGGAACAGGTCGACGGCGACTTCTGGCGTCATAGCGCTATACCCCTCCGAAACTGCCGGCCAAGGTGCCAATAATCAGCGCCCAACCGTCCACCAGCACAAACAGCATGATCTTGAACGGCAACGAGATGATCAGCGGCGACAGCATCATCATACCCATGGCCATCAACACGCTCGCTACCACCAAGTCGATGATCAGGAACGGGATGAAGATCATGAAACCGATCTGGAACGCGGTCTTCAATTCGGAGGTGACGAACGCGGGTACCAGGATGGTCAGCGGCGCCTGGTCCGGGGTGGCGATGTCGGTGCGCTTGGACAGGCGCATGAACAGCTCAAGGTCGCTGGAGCGGGTTTGCGACAGCATGAAGTCCTTGATCGGGCCCTGGGCCTTGTCGATGGCATCCTGGGCTGTGAGCTTTTCCGCCAGATAAGGTTGCAGGGCTTGCTGGTTCACCTTGTCGAACACCGGCGCCATGATGAACAGCGTCAAAAACAGTGCCATGCCGGTGAGGATCTGGTTCGACGGCGTCTGCTGCAGGCCCAGGGCCTGGCGCAGGATCGAGAAGACGATGATGATCCGCGTAAAGCTGGTCATCAGCATGACGAACGCTGGGATGAAACTCAGCGCCGTCATGATCAGCAGGATCTGCAGGCTGACCGAATATTCCTGGGCGCCCGCCGCGTTGGTGCCCAGGGTGATCGCCGGGATCGACAACGGGTCGGCGCCCAGGGCCATCGGCGCGGCCAGCAACAGCATGAGCGTCAACAAAACGCGCATTACTTCTTATCCTTCTGATCCTTGCCCAGCAACTCCATCAGGCGCTGGGCGAATTCTGGCGTGGCGGCTTCGGTCTTGACCGCGTCCACCGGGGTCTTGAGTACATGCAGCGGGGTGATGCGGCCGGGGGTGATGCCGAGCAGGATCTGCTCTTCGCCCACCTGCACCAGCACCAGCCGATCACGCGGGCCGAGGGCGCGCGAGCCCACCAGCTCTATCACCTGGCCGTTGCCCGGGCCGATGCGCTGCACGCGGCGCATCAACCAGGCCAGCAGGAAGATCAGGCCGATCACCAGCAACAGGCCCAGCACCAGTTGCGTCAACTGCCCGCCGACGCTGCCGACCGCTGGCGCCGCAGCCACCTGCGCCACCGGCTCAGCCGCCAAGGCGCTCAATGGCAGCGCCAGCAACAGTCCCGCCATCGAGTACTTCATCTCAGCGCAACTTCTTGATGCGTTCGCTCGGGCTGATCACGTCGGTCAGGCGGATGCCGAACTTCTCGTTGACCACCACCACCTCGCCATGGGCAATCAGGGTGCCGTTGACCAGCACGTCCAATGGCTCGCCGGCCAGGCGGTCCAGTTCGATCACCGAGCCCTGGTTGAGCTGCAAGAGGTTGCGGATGTTGATTTCGGTGCTGCCCACTTCCATGGAAATCGACACCGGGATGTCGAGGATCACATCCAGGTTCGGGCCATCGAGGCTCACCGGGTCGTTGTTCTTCGGCACGCTGCCGAATTCTTCCATGGCCAGGCGGTTGCCGGCCGGCGCGGTGGCGGCGTCGGCGGCCAGCAGCGCGTCGATGTCGTCCTGGCCAACATCGCCGGTTTCTTCCAGGGCCGCAGCCCACTCGTCAGCCAGGGCCTGGTCTTCGGCGGAAGTGTTTTCGTGTTCGGTAGCCATTACATGTCCTCGGCGCAGCAAACAATCATGAATTGGGGTTGAATCAGCGGCGGTTGATCGGCTCAACCACTTGCAGCGCCAGGTTGCCCTTGTGGGAACCGAGCTTGACCTTGAACGACGGCACGCCGTTGGCGCGCATGATGAGCTCTTCCGGCAAGTCGACGGGGATGATGTCCCCAGGCGCCATGTGCAAAATATCGCGCAGGCGCAACTGGCGGCGGGCCACGGTGGCGCTCAGCGGCACGTCGACGTCCAGCAGGTCTTCGCGCAGGGCCTTGACCCAGCGTTCGTCCTGATCGTCGAGGTCGGACTGGAAGCCGGCGTCGAGCATTTCGCGCACCGGTTCGATCATCGAGTAAGGCATGGTCACGTGCAGGTCGCCGCCACCGCCATCGAGTTCGATGTGGAAGGTCGACACCACAATGGCCTCGCTGGGGCCGACGATGTTGGCCATGGCCGGGTTCACTTCCGAGTTGATGTACTCGAAATTGACCTCCATGATCGCCTGCCAGGCTTCCTTCAAGTCGATGAAGGCCTGCTCCAGCACCATGCGTACCACCCGCAGTTCGGTGGGGGTGAATTCACGCCCTTCGATCTTGGCGTGACGGCCGTCGCCACCGAAGAAGTTGTCCACCAGCTTGAACACCAGCTTGGCGTCGAGGATGAACAGCGCGGTACCACGCAACGGCTTGATCTTGACCAGGTTGAGGCTGGTGGGCACGTACAGCGAGTGCACGTACTCACCGAACTTCATCACCTGCACGCCGCCCACGGCCACGTCCGCCGAGCGGCGCAGCATGTTGAACATGCTGATGCGGGTGTAGCGGGCAAAGCGTTCGTTGATCATCTCCAGGGTCGGCATGCGTCCCCGCACGATGCGATCCTGGCTGGTCAGGTCATAACTTTTGACGCTGCCGGGTTCGGCAGCCATTTCGGTCTGTACCAGACCATCGTCCACGCCATGCAACAGCGCGTCGATTTCATCCTGGGACAGCAGGTCTTGCACGGCCATGTCGTGATCCTACTGCAATACGAAGTTAGTGAAGAGCGCCTGCTCGACCACGACTTTGCCGAGTTCTTTCTGGGCCACTTCCTGCACGCTGGCAGTGACCTTCTGGCGCAGCATTTCCTGGCCGACTGGCGTGGCCAGGCTGTCGAAGCTCTGCCCGGAGAACAGCATCACCAGGTTGTTGCGGATCACCGGCATATGCACCTTGAGGGCATCGAGGTCCGCCTGGTTGCGCGCCAGCAAGGTGATGCTCACCTGCAGGTAGCGTTGACGACCATTCTGGTTGTAGTTGGCGACAAAGGCCGGAAGCATCTGCTCGAAGATTGCCGGTTGCTTGACGTTCGTGGCAGTTTCGGCGGTGGGCGCCGGTTTACTCGCACTGCTGTGCATGATGTACCAGGTGCCGCCCACCGAGGCACCGATCGCCAGGAGCAGGCCCAGCACAATCAACAGGATCAGCTTGAGCTTGCCTTTGCCTGCGGGGGGAGTTGCTGCGTCGTCGCTCTTCGCCATGCCAATAATCCGTCACTATTCGGGGATTCGTAGATCTATGGCAAGGCAAGAGCAAGTGTTATGCCAGAGTTGTCTGGCAGGCGCAGGAAGATGATCGTTCCCACGCTCTGCGTGGGAATGCATCTTGTGACGCTTCGCGTCACCGTGTGCAATGGTCGAAAACATCGCCGACTTCGGGACGCGGAGCGTCCGGGGCGGCATTCCCACGCAGAGCGTGGGAACGATCAGCCACTGACCGGGTTTGAGCAGGAAGTCAGGCGTAGTAGTCGACGGCGCTGGAGCCGATCACGCTCTGGCTCACGGGCGCTGCCACTTCGGCCACATCCACAGGGCCACCGGCGTCGCCGCTGTCAGCGCGCCTGCCGCTGCTACTGACGCCTCGCGCCTGGCTCTGCTGTTGCTGGTCCTGGCCCCGCGACTGGTCGGAGACATTCACATCCACCTGCCCCATGCCCTGCTGGGCAAACATCTCGCGCAAACGGCCAGACTGGCTTTCCAGCGCTTCACGCACCACCGCATGGCCGCTCATGAAGTTGACCTGGGCCTGCTGGTCCGCCGTCATGTTGACCTTGATGTCCAGGCGCCCCAGCTCAGCGGGCTGCAACTGGATCTCAGCCGACTTGAGGTTGGCGCTGGACAGATACATCACGCGGTTGACCACCTCCTCGGTCCAGCCGCTCTGGTGCATGGCCAGGGGCGCATTGGGGACGGGCGGCAAGGCATTCGCGGTTTTCGGCGTGGCCGCCTGGGTCAGCGCCGCCAGGCGGTTGGCGAAGTCATCCACACGGGTGTCGCTGCTGGCGTTCTTGAGGTCCTTGAGGCCGTCATCGATCAGCGCGCCGAAGGCCTTGTCGCCTCCCTGATCGGTGCTGTCCTTGGTGGCTTGCTGGTCGACCATGTTGGCCAGGCCGGCGGCAAAGCTCTGCGCGGCGGTCGGCTGGTCCTGGGTGGTGGGCGCGGCTTTCTGCGGCGCCTGGCTGCTGGCCGAGACATGACCGCCCTGCTCCATCGCCAGGCGCACGGCCGGCATCGAATCCAGCGGGTCGGCCTCAGGGTCGAAGGTTGGCTGCTTGGGCTCCTCGGTTACCGCGATGAGCGGCTGGGCGTTGTCATCTGCGGCCGTGACGGCAGGCGCTTGTACCGGTACGGGGACCGCCACAGGCGTCACGGTGGCAACCAGCGCCGGGTCGGCAACCGGTTGCAACGCCAGGGACGGGTCGGCAGGTTGCTCACCCTCAGTGTCAGCGCTGTCGTCGCTTTTGGCCGGCTTGGCAGGCAAGGGATTGCCGCTATCGGCAACCGCTGGCGCGCTGGCGGCAGGTTTATCGTCGCCGGCGGCCGGTTTGGCGCTGGGATCAGAAGCCTTGTCGCGCACCGGTTTGGCTGGCGCGTCGTCGCTCTTGGCCTGCGGCTTGGCAGCTTGTTTGGCAAACACTTGAGCGAAGCCAGCGCCCTTGTCCCGCGGAGCCGCAGGCGCTAACGCAGGCGTGGCGGCCGGCGCTTGAGGCTTGGCCGCAGCGGCAGCCTGAAGAAGCGAATTGGGGGCGACTGGCATAAGTTAGGGTCTCCACTGCATGGGGTCGGGGATGCAGTCTGTGGAGGTAGAGCAAGAGTCGGGCCAAGTCAGGCCGATAAAATATCAAACCCCAGAAAACCGCTCCCGTTCATGCTCATAAAGAGGCCGAACCAGCGCAAACTCACGATCAATCTGATCCACCAACGCCCCCAAGTCGGAAGCAGACTTGAAGGACTCGGTCTCCAACCGCTCACACAACGTTGCCAACCGCAGCGCCCCCAAGTTGCCACTGCTGCCCTTGAAGCTGTGTGCGATGCGCCCCAACGTCTTGGCGTCGTCCCGCGCCTTGCGCAGCGCTTGCACGCGCTCTTCAGAATCATGCAGAAAGGTGTCCAGCAGCGTGGGGTATTCGCTTTCCATGACTTCCTGCAAACCCGACAACACCTCGGGGTCCATATGAATCTCAGCCACTTGCTCGCTCCTTGATCAAGAATCGGCGGATTATGCCAGAGCCGCCCAACAAAACTCCACGTAGACAGTGCGCCCGCCATCGGACCAGCCTACAGCGCTGCTCAGTTGACGCACTAGGCTCAGTCCCCGACCAGACAGACGGTCGATGTCCACGGGGCGCGCCAGCTCTTGCTCCACATCAAAACCCTGCCCGCTGTCTTCGAGGCGCAAGGTCAGTTTGCCGCCCTTGTCGGTGGGCACCACCTGCATATGCACGCGCACATAGCCGCTGTCCAACTGCGCCAGGCGCTCATGGCGCTGGCGATAATACTGCGCAAACCCTTGGGCATCGCGCTTGAGGCGTGAGTCCAGGCCCAGCACGCCATGCTCCAGCGCGTTGGAATACAACTCGGCCATCACACTGTAAAGCGCCCCGCTCTGCTCGCGCAGGCCGTGGATCTCCAACAGCAGTTGCAGCAGGTACGGCAGCGGGTTGTAGGTCCTGAGCGTCTGGGCGCGGAATTCGAAACTCACCGACCAATCCAGCGGGCACGACTGGCCGCTGTCGGCATACATCGGTTCTGCCGCCCGCAAGGGTTGGCCCGCCTGCAACGTGATCTCGACCATGCTGACGTCATCGCGCGCCTGGCCGCGAAAGGCCGCCAGGGCCTGCTCGATGTCCTCGAACAGGCGGTCGGGCTCACGGTTGGCGGCGAACACCTGCTGCAAGCGCTCGGCACCGAACAGTTGATCGTTGGCGTCAGCGGTGTCCAGCACGCCGTCGGAGAGCAGGAATACCCGGTCGCCCAACGCCATGGGCCAGACCTCGGTGCTGTCATCGAACGCCTCTGCCGACAACACCCCCAACGGCAGGTGCCGCGACATCAATGGCGTGCGCCTGCCCGTGGCGACTTCATGCACGTAGCCTTCGGGCATGCCGCCGTTCCACACCTCCACCGCACGCCGCTGGGCGCTCAGGCACAGCAAGGTGGCACAGCAGAACATGTCTACCGGCAGGATGCGCTTGAGCTTGGCGTTCATTTCCCGCAGGGTCTGCGTGAGGCCGTAGCCCTTGGCGGTCATGCCGTAGAACACCTCGGCCAGGGGCATGGCACCGATAGCGGCCGGCAAGCCATGGCCAGTGAAATCCCCTAGCAGCACGTGCATATCGCCGGACGGTGTGTAGGCCGCCAGCAACAGGTCACCGTTGAACAACGCATAAGGCGATTGCAGGTAGCGGATATTCGGCGCGGCGTTGATGCAACCGGAATGGGCGACCTTGTCGAACACCGCCTTGGCCGCCCGCTGCTCATGCATCAGGTGTTCGTGATGCCTGGCGATCAGGTCACGCTGTTGCAAAACCGTGGCTTGCAGGCGGCGCAGGCGGTCCATGGCGTTGATCTTGGCCGCCAGGATCAAGGGGTTATAGGGCTTGGGCAGAAAGTCATCGCCGCCGGCGTCCAGGCACTGGGCCAGGGCTTCGCTTTCGCGCAGCGACGTGAGGAAGATGATCGGCACCAGCGCCTCCCCCGCCAGTTGCTTGATCTGCCGCGCGGCTTCAAAGCCATCCATGACCGGCATCAGTGCGTCCATCAACACCAGTTGCGGACGCTCGCGGGCAAACACCTCAATCGCTTCGGCGCCATTGCTGACAGTCAGCGCCTGATGGCCCTGGCGGCGGATGATGCTCGCCAGCAACAGGCGGTCGGCGGCGCTGTCTTCGGCGATCAGGATGGTCAGCGCCTCCAGGACAGGGGCCAGGGCGCTCAATTGATATCGAACAGTTTGTCGAAGTTGGAGATGGCGAGGATCTTGCGCACGTCGTTGCTGCTGTTGATCACTCTGACTTCGGCGTCATCACCGCCGGCGTGATCCCGTAGCAACAGCAGCATGCCGAGGGCTGAACTGTCCATATAGGTGGCATCCTTGAGGTCGACGATATAGGTCTCGGGGACCTTGTAGAAACGCTCGTAGGCTTCCCGAAACGCCTGGTGGCTGCCGAAATCGAACCGGCCCTTGATTGCGATCGTCAACTTCTTCCCGTCCAGGGATACTTCTGACTCGACTGACATGTGACTGCTTCCTTGTCATTGCACTAGACACAAGGTGTAGCAGTTGAAGAGCATCTGAGCAACACAGTCAATCAACTGTGGGAGCTGGCTTGCCTGCGGTGGCGGCGTGTCAGCCACTGAATCTTTAACTGAACCACCGCCATCGCAGGCAAGCCAGCTCCCACACTGGATTTGTGGTGCCGGTTAGAACTGTTCTGGGCGGGGAAGGCGCTGGGACAATTCATCGAGCAGTTTTTGCTCGCGCTTGTCTTCGATGGCTCGCGCTTCGTCGATGTAGCGCTGCACCAGCTTGCGCAGCCCCTCGACCCGGGCAAACGCCTGTTGCCAGGCCTCGCGGGCTTTGTCGAGGTTGGCCTCGTGCCAGGCCAGGCTCTGGCGTTGCTGGCCGACGGCGGTTTCAAGCTGATTGAGAAAGCCCTGGTACCCCATCAACCACTGGCCGGAAACACCCTGGCTGCCGCGCTCGATCCACTGTTGTTGGTACTCGCCACGAAAACGCTCCAGGTCGCCCAGCTTGCTTTGGGCCAACCGCACCTGGCCCTGGAAGTAACCCAGGCGCTGTACGGCGGCTTTCTCGGCCTTTTCGGCCATGTCCACCACCGGGGCCAGGCGTGCGGCGCGGCTGTTGGCCATGGCTTAGCCGCCCGGCGCCGGGGCGAAGATGGACTGCAAGTGCGACTGGCTCTCGCCCATGGTGATCTTGTCGTTGAGACCCTGGCGCAGGTAGGTCACCAGTTGCGGCTGCAAGGCGATGGCCAGGTCGGTGTCGCGGTCGCCACCGGCCACATAGGCGCCGACGCTGATCAGGTCACGGCTTTGCTGGTAGCGCGACCACAGCTGCTTGAACTGCTGGGCACGGGCCATATGCTCCGGCGTGACCACCGCCGGCATCACCCGGCTGATGGACGCTTCGATATCGATGGCTGGGTAATGCCCCTCTTCCGCCAGGCGCCGCGACAGCACGATGTGGCCGTCGAGCACGCCCCGGGCCGAGTCGGCAATCGGGTCCTGTTGGTCGTCGCCTTCAGACAACACGGTGTAGAACGCGGTGATCGAGCCACCGCCGGCTTCGGCATTACCGGCACGCTCTACCAGCTTGGGCAGCTTGGCAAATACCGACGGGGGGTAACCCTTGGTCGCGGGCGGCTCACCGATGGCCAAAGCGATCTCGCGCTGGGCCTGGGCGAAACGCGTGAGGGAGTCCATCAGCAACAGGACGTTCTTGCCCTTGTCGCGAAAATATTCGGCAATGCGCGTGCAGTACATCGCCGCACGCAGGCGCATCAGCGGTGCATCGTCTGCCGGAGAAGCGACGACAACGGAACGCTTGAGCCCTTCTTCACCGAGGCTGTGCTCGATGAACTCCTTCACTTCGCGGCCCCGCTCGCCGATCAGCCCCACCACGATGATGTCGGCCTCGGTAAAGCGCGTCATCATGCCCAGCAATACCGACTTACCCACGCCGGTACCGGCGAACAGGCCCAGACGCTGGCCGCGACCGACCGTCAATAAACCGTTGATGCTGCGAATGCCCACGTCCAGCGGCACGCTGATAGGGTTGCGCTTGAGCGGGTTGATGGTGGGGCCGTCCATCGGCACCCAGTCTTCGGCCTTCATGCCGCCCTTGCCGTCCAGCGCACGGCCGGCACCGTCGAGTACGCGGCCCAGCATGCTCATGCCCATGGGCAGTCGGCCGGTGTCGGCCAGCGGTACCACGCGGGCGCCGGGGGCAATGCCGGTGAGGCTGCCGACCGGCATCAGGAAAATCTTGCTGCCCGAAAAGCCCATCACCTCGGCTTCGACTTGCACCGGGTGGTAGCTGTTGTCGTTTATCACCAGGCAGCGGCTGCCCATTGCGGCGCGCAGGCCCTCGGCTTCGAGAGTCAGGCCGACCATACGCAACAGGCGCCCTTCGAGGACCGGCTGGCCCGGCAACTCAGTGGCCTCGGCGTAGCTGCCCAGGCGCTTGGCGAAGCTGGTGCGATCAAGGCGCATCGGTGGCGTCCAGGTCAACGCTCAGGTCAGGCTCGGCGGGATGCAGGGCCTGTTCATGCAGTTGATCAAATAACTTGGCCATGATCTGGCTGATACGGGTTTCCACCGTCGCGTCAATGCGGCTGTGCTCGGTTTCGACACGGCAACCACCGGGCTGCAACGAAGCGTCTTCGACGATGCGCCAGGTTTCTTCATGACGCTCGCGCAGGGCTTTGACCTGTTCGAAATCTTGCGGGTTGATGTACAGCCGCACATTGCCGACGCCCAGGGGCAGCAGCTTGAGGGCTTCGCGCATCACGCCTTCGATCTGGCTGGAATCGAGCACCAGTTCGCGCTGGATCACTTGGCGCGCGATGTGCTGCACCAGGCCAACCATGGATTTTTCCAGCTGCGAGTCCTGTTCGGCGATAGGGTCGAACAGGTTGCCCATCAGGCGCTCCAGGCTACCCAACTTGGTGGCCAGCGCCGCTTCGGCCTCCTGGCGAACCTTGAGGGTGGTGCTGCGAAAGCCGTCTTTTTCCCCCGCCGCGAAGCCTTCGTTGTAGGCCTCCTGGCGAATGGTTTCCAACTCTTCGAGGGTCAGTGGCTGGACTTCATCCAGTGGCACTTCTTCCATCTCTGCCGGAGGTTCTTCAACCGGTTCAGGCTCGGGCTCCGGCACATGGGGGTCGAAACTGGGCAGCGACCAGATGTCGAAGCCGCCGACATCCCGCGCGCGAATCAGATCGCTGGGCGCCTCATCTTTAGTCGACATGCAAGGCGCCTTAGATCATTTCTTCGCCGCCCTTCCCGCCGAGAACGATTTCTCCGGCTTCGGCCATACGGCGGGCAATGGTGAGGATTTCTTTCTGGGCGGTTTCCACGTCGCTGACGCGCACCGGGCCCTTGGCTTCCAGGTCGTCGCGCAACAGCTCCGAGGCGCGCTTGGACATGTTCTTGAAGATCTTTTCTTTGACGTTTTCGTCCGAGCCCTTGAGCGCCAGCACCAGCACGTCCGAGGACACTTCGCGCAGCAGCGCCTGGATGCCACGGTCGTCGACATCGGCCAGGTTGTTGAACACGAACATCAGGTCTTCGATCTGGCCGGACAGGGTGTCGTCGATCTCGCGGATCGAGTCCATCAACTGGCCTTCGACCGAGCTGTCGAGGAAGTTCATGATGTCGGCTGCGCGCTTGATGCCACCCAGGGTGGTGCGCGAGGCGTTGGAATTGCCGGAGAACTGCTTCTCCAGAATGGTGTTGAGTTCTTTGAGCGCCGCCGGTTGCACAGTGTTCAGCGACGACACACGCAGGATGATGTCCAGGCGCACTTTATGGTCGAAGTGGCCAAGCACTTCGCCGGCCTGGTCCGGGTCCAGGTAGGCCACCACGATCGCCTGGATCTGCGGGTGCTCGTAGCGGATCACGTCGGCCACTGCCCGCGGCTCCATCCACTTGAGGCTATCCAGGCCGCTGGTGTTGCCACCCAGCAGGATGCGGTCGATCAGGCCGTTGGCCTTGTCTTCGCCCAGGGCCGAGGTGAGCATCTTGCGAATGTAGCTGTCGGATCCGACGCCCAGGCTGGTCTGGTCGCCGACGATCTCGACGAACTCGCTCATCACCTGCTCGACTTGCTCGCGGTGCACATTGCGCATCTGCGCCATGGCCACGCCCACTCGCTGGACCTCTTTAGGGCCCATGTGGCGCAGCACTTGGGCAGCGTCGGTTTCACCCAGGGACAGCAGCAGCACGGCGGCTTTGTCGACCCGGGACAGCTTGGCCACAGCGGCTCGATCATTCATCAGCGTTAATCCACTCTTTCACGACCTGAGCCACACGGCCCGGGTCTTCTGCCACCAGACTCTTGATTGCGTTCAACTGAGCGTCATAGCCTTCGCTCGGGCTTGGCAACAGGATGCTTTGCGGGCCGCCAAGGCTGACGCGGTCGTTGGCCAGTTCGCCGTCCAGGCCGCCCATGCCACCCAACTCGACGTCGCCACCGGCCAGTGCCAGTTGCTTCTTGCCGCCACCGGTGATGTTGTTGAGCACCGGGCGCAGTACACCAAACACCAGCACCAGGATGAACAACACGCCCAGCACTTGTTTGACGATGTCCCAGAACCACGGCTGGGTGTAGAACGCAGGGTCAGCGATCACTTCACCGCGCTCGGCGGAGAACGGCATGTTGATCACGCTGACGCTGTCGCCACGGCTGGCGTCGAAGCCAACAGCGTCCTGCACCAGACGAGTGAAGCGCGCCAGTTCGTCAGCCGTCCAAGGCGCACGGGTCACCGCGCCGTCCGCAGGGTTGACCTTGACCTGGTCATCGACCACCACCGACACCGACAGGCGATTGATCTTGCCCTGCTGCTGCTTGGTGTGGCTGATGGAACGGTCGAGTTCGAAGTTCTTGGTGGACTGGTTACGCTTGTCCGCAGGGTATGGCGCAAGCATCGGCTGGCCGGTGGCCGGGTCCATGATCTGCTGGCCGTTGGCGTCCAACAGCGGCTGGCCAGGCTGGATCGCGCCAGCCGTGGCGGCGGCGCCACCAGTGGTTTGCGGTGCCGAGGCCGGCGCGGGTGGCTGGTTGCTCAGGGCGCCTGGCACACCTTGGGGGCCATTGCTGGCGGTGCGTTGTTCGCTGGTGGACTGCTCGCTGCGCAGGGCCGGCTGGTCCGGGTTGAACTGTTCGGAGGTGGACTCGACGGCGCTGAAGTCCACGTCGGCCGACACTTCAGCCTTGTAGCGGTCGTTGCCCAGTACCGGTTGCAGGATGTTATGCACGCGCTGGGTGAGCATGCTTTCCATGCGGCGGCTGTAGTCGAACTGCTTGCCGGCCTGGGTCAGCGCGGAGTTTTCGGCCATGTCGGACAGCAGGTTGCCCTTCTGGTCCACCACGGTGATTTGCGACTTGCTCAATTCGGGAACACTGGTTGCCACCAGGTTGACGATCGCCAGTACCTGGCCAGGCTCCAGGGAGCGGCCAGCAAACAGCTCGACCAAGACCGAGGCGCTGGGCTTGCGTTCGTCACGCACGAACACCGAGCTTTTCGGAATCGCCAGGTGCACACGGGCGGCCTTGACGTTATTGAGGCTGGAAATGGTGCGCGCCAGTTCGCCTTCCAGGCCACGACGATAGCGGGTGGCTTCCATGAACTGGCTGGTGCCCAGACCCTGGTCCTTGTCGAGGATTTCAAAACCAATGTTGCTGTCGGACGGCGCCACGCCAGCGGCGGCCAGTTTCATCCGCGCGCGGGCTACGTCATCAGCCTTGACCAGCAAGGCGCCGGAGTTGGGCTCCACGGTGTAGGCGATGTCGGCGGCGGCGAGGGTTTCCATGATCTGCTTGGAATCCATGCCCGACAGGCTGCCGTACAGGGGGCGGTAATCGGGTTGCTGCGACCACAGCACCACGGCAAAACCAATCGCCACGCTGGCGGCCAGGCCCACCATCAGGCCCACCTGACGCAGCATGGTCATTTCCGAGAGGTTTTCCAGGAACGACAGGCCAAACAACGGCGGTTTGCCGTCGGCCTTGGCGGGGAGGTTGTCGGAGACTGCTTCAGCCATGACTTAAATCTCGTCCTTAAACCGGCATCTGCATGATGTCTTGATACGCCTGAACCAGCTTGTTACGCACTTGGGTCAAGGCCTGGAAGGACACACTGGCCTTTTGCGAGGCGACCATCACATCGGTGAGGTCCACGCCGCTTTTACCGATCTCGAAGGCCGTCGCCAACTGGCTGGACGCCTGCTGGGTATCGCTGACTTTATTGATTGCCTGACCGAGCATGTCGGCAAAATTGCTTTGGCCCAATTCCGGCGCTGGCGCGACGGATTTCGGTTGAGCCATGGCATCCATTTGCATGGCGCGCATATCCAACATCAACCGATTGAACTCAATACCCTGGCTCATGACCTTCTCTCTCCGACGACCCGCAATTTTTTGACACTACGCAGCGGTTACTAGGGGTGGTAGCAACAAGGGTGCCAGCTCTGGAGCAACTCGTAAGAAAAGGCGACAAAGCTTGTCGAACTTGTTACCGCACGTTTTTGGTAGGAGCGAGCTTGCTCGCGAAGAACTCATGGACGCCGCGAGCATTCAGGAAGCACGCGTTATCGTTGACGTTTTTCGCGAGCAAGCTCGCTCCTACAAAAAAACGGTATGGGCGCGAAGTCAGGTGGCGAACAGATAGGCTTCCACATCCATACCGGCGTCGCGCATCTGCGCCAGCTTGTAGCGCAAGGTACGCGGGCTGATGCCCAGGCGTTCGGCCGCTTCTTTGCGGCGGCCACGCTCGGCGCGCAGGGTGTCGATGATCATCTGGAATTCACGGCGGCGCAGGTCATCGCCCAGGGCACCGGCTGATTCCGCCTCGGCGACCACTGGAGCCGGGGCCAGGCTCGGCAACGGCGCAGCGCCATTGCCCATGGCCAGGCAGAAATCCTGGGGCTGGATCAAACCGCCCTGCTGCAAAATCAGCGCACGCTGGATCGCGTTGTCCAGCTCGCGCACGTTGCCCGGCCATGGGTAACTGACCAGGCACGCCTGGGCCTCGGGCGACAAACGCGCCTGGGCATGCTTCATTTTTTTGACGTGGTTGTTCAGCAGGCGCTCGGCCAGGGGAATGATATCCGCCGGGCGCTCACGCAATGGGCGCCAGGCCAGCGGGAACACCGACAACCGGTAGAACAGGTCTTCACGGAAGCGCCCCGCCGCCACTTCACCCGCCAAGTCGCGGTTGGTGGTGGCGACCACGCGGATATCCAGCTGGATCGGCTTGCGTGCGCCCACGCGCTCCACTTCACGCTCCTGCAATACCCGCAGCAACTTGGCTTGCAGGCCCAGGGGCATTTCCGAGATTTCGTCGAGCAGAATGGTGCCGCCGTCGGCTTGCTCGAACTTGCCGGCCTGGGCCGCGATGGCGCCGGTGAACGAGCCCTTTTCATGGCCAAACAAGGTGGCTTCCAGCATGTTGTCGGGGATCGCCGCGCAATTGATCGCAATGAACGGTTGTTTGGCACGGCCCGATTGCTGGTGGATATAACGCGCCAGCACTTCTTTACCGGTGCCGGACTCGCCGGAAATCAGCACAGTGGAATCACTGCGCGCCACCCGCGCTGCCAGTTCCAGCAATTGCGCGCTGGCCGGCTCAAAGGCAATCGGGCCATCGCCGTCGGCTGCGGGCATCACGCCCAGGGCATGCCGGGCGACCAGTTCGATCAACGCCTTGGGTTCGAACGGCTTGACCAGGTAATCCGCCGCGCCCTGACGCATGGCATCCACCGCCCGCTCCACCGCGCCATGGGCGGTCATCAGCAGCACCGGCAGTTGCGGCTGGCGCACCCGCAGCAGGCCGAGCAACTGGTGGCCGTCCATGCCGGGCATGTTGACGTCGCTGACCACCAGGCTGAAGGTTTCCTGCTCGACCGCCTCCAAGGCTTCCTCGGCAGAGCCGACCGCACGGTAGTCATGGCCCGCCAACAGCAGCGTGTCAGCCAATGCTTCACGCAGGGCGCGATCGTCTTCCACCAATAAAACCTTGATAGCCATCATCCTCTTACTCCGCGCTTGCCGCGCTGGAAAACAGCGGCAAGGTCATCAATGCACAGGTGCCACGCCCCAGGCGCGAACGCAGCTGCAATTGTCCCTGATGGGCACGGGCCACTGCCTTGACCACGGTCAGGCCCAGGCCAGTGCCGTTGGTCTTGGTGGTAAAAAACGGCTCGCCCAGGCGCTGCAGCACCTGCGGGGCGATACCGCTGCCGCTGTCGCTGACGCACAGGCGCAGGGTTTGTCCGCGGCTATACAGGTGCACTTTCAGGCGCGCCCCGGGGCCACTGGCCTGGGTAGCGTTTTCGATCAGGTTGAGCAGCGCGCCCACCAGGGTGTCGCGGTTGCACAGCAATTCGCCCTGGTGGCTGTCGCACTGCCAGCGCAGGTTGGCCTCCTGCACATGGGTCGCCGCTGCCGCTTGCAGCGACTGCATCAAACCGGCAGGGGTAACGCGATCGGTCAGCGGCAGTTCGCCGCGGGCAAATACCAGCATGTCACGTACTTGGTGTTCCAACTCATGCAGGCGCTCCTTGAGGCGCCCGGCAAAGCGTTGGTGGGTGGCCGCTGGTAATTGCTCGTCAGTCAAATGGCTGGCGTAGATCAATGCCGCCGACAACGGCGTACGAATCTGATGCGCCAAGGAAGCGACCATCCGCCCCAGGGACGACAGCCGCTCATGGCGAGCCAACTGATCTTGCAGGTGCCGGGTTTCTGTCAGGTCATTGAGTAGCACAAGCTGGCCCGGCTCGGCGTCCAGGGAACGGGTCGCAATGGACAGCCGGCGCCCGTCCTTGAGGGAGACTTCGTGGCCGTCGTCTTCACGGGGGGCGAAACAGCGGGTGATGACTTCACGCCACAGCTCGCCTTCCAGCGGCAAGCCAAGCAGGTCGCAGGCCGCCGGGTTGGCTTCGCGAACGCGGCCTTGGTCGTCGATGACGATCACGCCACCGGGCAACAGGTCCAGCAGGTTTTGCAGACGGTTGGCCAGGCGTTCTTTCTCGGCCAGCTCCTGCATTCGCTGGGCGCTAACCACCGCCAGTTCGCCTTTAAGCTCGGAAACCCGGGCCTCAAGCAGGCTGTAGGAGTCGGTCAGCTGGTTCGACATCTGGTTGAACTGCGAGAGCGCGTGCTCCAGGCCCTGGCGGGTCGGCGGTTCTACAGGCGAAACCAGCCCCTGGATGGCAGGGGCCGAAGATAGTTGGGCGGCGTGGGGCATGATGCTCTCTCGCTTGGCTGACCGTCAGTTAAACGGAACGTTGCGAGGGCTGTAGCAATACCCGTGCCGAAAAAAAACCACCTATAAATCAGGTAGTTGAAAAACAGGCGTCAATCATCCGCCTGTTCATCACCTTCTTTGCGGCTCATACCGTACTTGCGCATCTTCTCCACCAGGGTGGTGCGACGGATACGCAGGCGCTCGGCGGCCCGGGCGACGATGCCGTTGGCATCATCCAGCGCCTGTTGGATCAGGCCTTGCTCCAGGTTGCCGAGGTAGTCCTTGAGATCCAGGCCTTCGGGCGGCAACATCGCGCTAGCGCCGAAGTCTGGAGTATGGCCGTTGATTGCCACGCGCTCTTCCATGTCGCTGCGCAGGCTGTCCATCTGCTCGTCCTCGTCGTCGACGTAGCGGAATTTCTTCGGCAACTCGACCACGCCGATCACCCCGTACGGATGCATGATCGCCATGCGCTCCACCAGGTTGGCCAGCTCGCGGACGTTGCCCGGCCAGCCGTGGCGGCACAGGGACATGATTGCCGCGGAGTTGAAACGAATGGAGCCGCGCTTCTCGTGCTCCATGCGCGAGATCAGTTCGTTCATCAGCAACGGGATGTCTTCCACGCGCTCGCGCAGCGGGGCCATCTCGATAGGGAATACGTTGAGGCGGTAGTACAGGTCTTCGCGGAAGCTGCCGACCTCGATCATGCTTTCGAGGTTCTTGTGGGTGGCGGCAATGATGCGCACGTCCACGCTCTGGGTCTTGTTGCTGCCCACGCGCTCGAAGGTGCGTTCCTGCAATACGCGCAGCAGCTTGACCTGCATCGGCAACGGCATGTCGCCGATTTCGTCGAGGAACAGTGTGCCGCCATTGGCCAGCTCAAAGCGCCCGGCACGGCTGGTGATCGCCCCGGTAAAGGCGCCCTTCTCGTGGCCGAACAATTCGCTTTCCAGCAGCTCTGCCGGGATCGCCCCGCAGTTGACCGGCACAAAGGGCCCGTCGCGACGCTTGGAGTGATAGTGCAGGTTGCGCGCGACCACTTCCTTGCCGGTGCCCGACTCGCCGAGGATCAGCACGCTGGCGTCGGTATCGGCCACTTGCTGCATCATCTGGCGCACGTGCTGGATGGCGCGGCTGGTGCCGACCAGGCTGCGGAACAGGTTGGGTTCACGGTGACGGCCGCGCTCGCGGGCCTGGTCGTACATCTCGCGATAGACCTGGGCACGGTGCAGGGAATCGAGCAATTTGCTGTAGCTGGGCGGCATTTCCAGGTTGGATAGCACGCGGCGGCGCTGGTCTTCCGGCAGGTCCACGGAAGAAATATCGCCCATTAGCAACACCGGAAGGAACTCATCCCAGGTAGACAGTGTCTTTAACAGGCCCAGAACTGCGCCAGGAGCGTTTACCGTCCCGATCAATACACAAATGACTTCACGGCTCGACGACAACGAGCTGACCGCCTGCTGCCAATCGTGGCTGCCGCAGGGCAAATTTTCTTCACCGAGAAAATTTAAAATCACCGCTAAATCGCGGCGGCGGACGCTATCGTCATCGATCAGCAGAATTTTGGTTTCACGCCACATGCAATAGCAACTTCCCTAGTAAAACTTCCTGCCCCGGAATGAGGGCAATCAAGACGTCTGTAAGATTTCTTACCTTCTAGACGTCTGAAATCTGAAAACAGCACTAGTTAAGTCAAAAATGATGGCATAGTCAAATATATGACGCGCCGTTCGGATTAACTGCGCCCTTTCAACCGAACAGATGGTAAACCTTTGACGCATTTTTCGCTTGGTTGATCTGCGACATCTCTTCGAAAATCGCCTGGCGCTCGCCGGTCGTCACCTCAAGCAACTGCTGGTAAACCGCCAACAGGCTTTCCAGCTTTCCACGCAGCGCATCCTCATCCACCGGCGCTTCGCTCAGCACCTGATCGATCACACTGCGGCAGCCCAGGTCGAGCTCGCTGATGGCATCCCAGTTGCGCGCAGCCAGCGCGTCGACCAGGGCTTCACGGGTTTCATCAATGCGTTGCAGTGCGTGGCTCATGACGAGTTCCTCAAGGCCCGTGGCCTTATTCTGCTGCGCCTTGTGGCGCGCCGATAGCATCCCAGCCTTCTTTTACGGTAATCATCAAGCGAGCGACTTCGTCGATGATCTCGGCGTCGTTTTGTTGGTTAGCCTCCATCAACCGGTTGGTCATGTACACATAAAGGCTTTCCAACTGCTGAACATAAGCCGGGTTATCACTCTTTTCAGCATCCAGGCCATCGCGCAGCCCGATAACGATGTCGATGGCCTTGCCGAGCATCAAACCCTTCTGTGCGATGTCACCACGCGCCAGGGCGCCCTTGGCCTGGGACATGCGATCCAGGCCGCCTTCCATCAGCATCTGCACCAGGCGATGCGGGCTGGCTTCGGAGATCTGTGCGTGGGAATTGACCTTCTGGTATTGGCGAAGGGCTCGCATGGGGTTCATGTTTCTACCTCGTGACAGGCGACAGCGAAAAGGATTCTAGTAACCAATATGTCGACTGGGCCGCAAAAAGCTTTAACACCGGTCGTCTTTCGGTACGAAAAGGCCAGGCAGGTTGCCTGGCCTTTTGCGTGAGTGGCGATCAGTTATTGGTTTTAGGGTTGTTCAAGGCATTGAGCGTGGTCATGACGCTGGTGCTTTGCTGGCGCAGTTGGGCAACCAGGGTGTCCATGGCGTTGTATTTGGCGGAGAGGCTGTTGGTCAGCAGTTCCATGCGCTCGTTCAGGGTTTCCTGCTGCTTTGCGATGTCCTTGAGGCTATCGGTCAACGACGTAGAACGCGTAGCCAGAACCCCGGTAGAGGCCTTGGCAAAGTCATCCGTTGCACTTTTCATGCGCGCCAACATGCCGTCTTTGCCGCTGAACATACTGTTGATATCGGCTGCATTAGTCTTGACGGCAGCGTCCCACTTTTTGTCATCGATTGTCAGCAAGCCGGTAGTAGAGCTTGTGCTCACGCCGAATTGAGCCAACGACTTGAAAGTGCCGGTCCCCGAAAGCGTGTTGAACTCATTCCGGATCGCCGCCTGCAGCGAACGCATGGTCGAGTCACCTGTCAATGCCGCAGCCGTCGTGCTGCCGTCAAGATTCTTGGTGACCTTGGTTTCGGCGTTCATTGCGGTGATCAAGGCGTTGTAGGTATCAATGAAGCCTTTGACTCCGGACTTGAGCGCCGTGTTGTTGGTACTGACGGTGATCAGCGTAGCGTTTTTATCGCCAGAGGTGCCCGTCTTGTAAGTCGAAGGCGCCACCAACTTGATGTTCACACCACTGAGCGCTCCCTCAATACTGTTGGTCTTGGACACAGACGCAACACCATCAATGCTGTACAGCGCATCCTTGGGCACATCGACGACCGTTGAACCCACATCCAAGCCGGAGGTGCCAGAAAGCGTAAGGTCGGAACCGGTCCCCATGGTGGTAGAGGTCAGGATCAATCGGGAACCATTGGAGTCGGTCTGGATGTTGGCACTGAGCCCGGAAGTACCAAACTGGGTATTGATCGAATCCCGCACCTGCTGCAAGGTCGCGCCAGCTGGAACATTGACGCTGTAATCCTTGCCCGATTGAGAGATGGTCAAGGTGGTCGGCTTATCCGTAGCGTTCACCACGGCGGAAGTGCCGCCGGAAAAGTTCTTGGTGGACAACTTGGAAGCCTGGGCCAACTGGTCGACGATCAGCCGAAAACTACCGTTGGAAGCCGTATTACTGGCGGTCATGGTCGCCGTCTTCTCATCCGACGACGAGCCCGTCAGCCCAGTGAAACTGCTGTCTTTGGACATGGTGTCCAAGGCACCACGGAATGCATCCAACGCAGCTTGAATCTTGCCGATCGAAGACAGCGTGGTGGTCGCCTTCTGGGACGCGGTATTGATCTGCGTCTGCTTGGGCACCTTTTCGGCGTCCACCAAGGACTTCACGATCGCTTGCGTATCGATGTTCGAACCGATACCACTTACCGTTGAACCCGCCATCATCTATCTCCTGTTCGGTGGCTGCCGTTATCTTGACTTATTGCGCCTCAAGACCTGACAGCAACAAATTTCATGCCAGCTCACACCTTGTCGTCAAACAACACGTTGCTTGCGCTGGAAAGGTTTTGTGCCAGCTTCAACGCCGTTTCCGACGGAATCTGACGGATCACTTCACCACTGTCGGTGGCAATGACCTTGACCACGACCCGGTGGGTCGAATCGTCAATGGAAAAATCCAGGCTGCGCTGGGCAGCCTGGACGAATTCGCGAATGTCGGTTACTGCTTTTTCCAGTTCCGCGCGCTCAGGCTCTTTGCCGGTTGCCGCCACTTCCTGGGCCTTGCTGCTGCTTTGATCGGCGGTCACCTTGGGAGGCGCGCCTTGGGGGGCAACCGGCGGATAAGACTGGTTCAGCTTTACACTCATGTCCATGTCCAATCTCCTCTAAACCGAAAAAACGGAAGGGCACGTAAACGCGCCCTTCCGTTAGTTACCAAGCGCGCTGATTACTGAAGCAGCTTCAGTACAGCGGATGGCAGCTGGTTAGCCTGCGACAGGATCGCGGTGGAAGCCGACTGCAGGGTTTGTTGCTTGGTCAGTTCGGCGGTTTCGGAAGCGAAGTCGACGTCCTGAACGGTGGAACGTGCAGCGGTGGAGTTCTTCTGAATGTTCTGCAGGTTGTCTGCAGTAGTAGTCAGACGGTTCTGGGTAGCACCCAGGCCCGAACGAACGCCGTCGATGGTGCCGATGGCTTTGTCGATTACTGCCAGGGCGTTTTGGGCGTTGGTAGCGTCGGTCACGTCGGTGTTAGCGATGGTGGTTTTAGTCGACGAAACGGTTGCACCCGCGAACAAGTCCGAAACACCAGTAGCAGCGTCGCTCAGGGAGTAGCCCTTAGCCGAATCAAGAGAAACCTGACCGGTCACAACGATTGCAGCAGCACCCAGAGCGGCTGGGGTGGCGAATGCGCCAGCACCGTCTTTTGCGCCAACCTTGATGTTCGCCTGGGCGTTGGTATCAGCACCCGAGAACGACAGGTTTTCGCCGGAATCCGACTTAACCGACAGGGTTTTGTTGGCTTCGTCGTAGTTAACGCTGATGCCCAGTTTGGCAGCGTTGGACTTCAGTTGGTCAGCAAGGCCGGCCAGGTCGGTTACACCGACGAAATCGACAGCAGTACCGCTACCTACAGCCAGCTTGAAGTTCGACGGAGTTGCAGCGCCTACTTCCAGCTTGACTTCAGTGCTGGCGGTAGCGGTCAGGCCACCGATCGAACCGTTCAGGCCCGCAGCGATGTCTTTAGCCGATGCGCCTGCACCGTAAGTGACGGTTTTGCTTTGGCCGTTGCCGGTAACAGTGATGTCGCCGCCAGCCAGGCCAGTTGCGCTAGGCGCGATGGCCTTGGTTTTGATCTGCTGCGAACCAATGTTGTTAGCCGCAACGTTTTCCAGGCTCAGGTTGATAGTTTCGTTGGCGTTGGCGCCAACCTGGATAGCCTTGGTACCGTACGAACCGTCCAGCAGCTTCTGGCCACCGAAAGTAGTGGTTTGCGAGATACGGGTCAGTTCCGAAGTCAGGGCCTGGTATTCGTCGTTGTTCGACTTACGGTCGTCGGCGCTCAGGGAGCCGGTAGCCGAGGACAGGGCCAGGGTACGCATTTTTTGCAGGATGTCGGTCGAAGCCTGCATCGCGCCTTCAGCGGTCTGAGCGATGGAGATGCCGTCGTTCACGTTTTTTACAGCTTGGCCCAGGCCGTTGATTTGGCTGGTCAGGCGGTTAGCGATCTGCAGGCCGGCAGCGTCGTCTTTAGCGCTGTTGATACGCAGGCCGGAAGACAGGCGCTGCATGGAAGTGGCCAGGGCGCCGCCAGCTTTGTTCAGGTTGCCCTGAGTCGTGATGGAAGCAATGTTGGTGTTTACTGTTAAAGCCATGACGAAATCCTCGTTGGATGGATACTGCGGCTTCCGGCCCTGGCAACCGCCGGGTGTGGCCTGAGAACCTACGTAATAGTTATCGTCGTGGTAGCCGGTTGCTTGAGGGTTTTTTTGATTTTTTTTACTAGCCCTGTGCCAGCCCTTGTATTTCAACGGCTTATAGAGGCGTGAAACGCCAGTAATCACGGGTTACTGGCGCCAAAACTCCGCCTTCAAGACGCCCCCCCAGGTAGGAGCGAGCTTGCTCGCGAAGAACGTTAACGATGACGCGGGCATTCAGAATGCACGCGGCGCCCTCAGGTTCTTCGCGAGCAAGCTCGCTCCTAAAAAGGGGGCGCAAAAAAAACGCCGATGATCATTCGATCATCGGCGTTTTTCATGAAGCCGCTAAAGCATCACGGACGATAGAGAATCGCCGAGCCCCACGACAGCCCCACACCAAAGCCGCTGATTGCCACGCGCTTCCAGGTGGCGTCCATCACGTGCTTTTCCAGCAGCAACGGAATGCTCGATGACACGGTATTGCCGGTCTCGACCATGTCCTTGATGAACTTGTCCACCGGCGCTTCTTCAAAGCGGCGCGCCACGGCGTCAACGATGGCCGCGCTGCCCTGGTGGATGCAGAACGCATCAATGTCATCTGCCTTGAGGTCCGACTCATTGAGCAGTTCGTGCAAGTGTGCCGGCACCTTGAGCAAGGCGAAGTTGAACACCTGGCGGCCGTTCATGAAGAACACACCATCGCTGACCTTCAAGTGCGGCGCGCCGGAACCGTCGGTACCGAACTTGGATTTGCCCAGCAACCACGGCGCGTCCTCGCCCATCCAGGTGGCGGTGGCGGCATCACCGAACAGCATGGTGGTGTTGCGATCTTCCGGGTCGACGATCTTGGAGTACGGGTCGGCAGTGATCAGCAGGCCGTTTTTCAGGCCGGCGGCTTCCATGAAGCCTTTCATCGCGTAGATGCCGTAGACGTAGCCGGAGCAGCCCAGGGAAATATCGAAGGCGGCAACGTGAGTCGGCAGGCCCAATTTGTCCTGGACGATGGCGGCGGTGTGGGGCAAGCCCTCTTCATCGCCGTTCTGGGTGACGACGATCAGCGCGTCGATGGACTCGCGCTTCAAATCCGGGTTATTGACAAACAATGCATTGACGGCTTCGACGCACAGGTCGGAAGTCTCCTGTGCAGCTTCCTTGCGCGGCAGGAACGCCGAACCGATCTTGCCGATGATGAACTCTTCATCCTTGGCGAATTTGGCACCCTGGGCGTAGTTATCGATCCCGTCTGCCGGCACGTAACTGGCGATGCTTTTTATGCCAATCATTGTGGCTTCCCAATACTAAATAGCTGGAGAACACCCCTCGGACTACGCCGGGAGTGCTGACAATAAAGGGGATAACCCCATGAAAATCTCGCTGAAAGCCGCCCGATAAAGGCCCTGTGACGACTTATCCTTTTCACACGATACAGTGAAGATGCGCTTTATGACTCACAGGTCACTCAATTTTGCGCGCTTTGTGCAAAAACCGGCAACATTTCCAGGCCAGAAACGACAACGGCCTCCCCTGTCGCCAGGGGAGGCCGTTGTTCATTGCGACGATTACATGCGGCTGAACAGGTTCAGTTGGGAGATTTTAACGAACGCCAGTTGCGAGGCCTGCAACATGGTTTGCTGCAACGTGAGGTTGATCGCCGCCTCGCCCATGTCAATGTTCGCCAGATCGCTCATGGTGCTTTTGTTTGCAGTGCCGATACTGATGTTTTCCGCCGACTGGATATCCAGTGCAGCTTCGCGGGCCCCGATAGAACCGCGCACGTTGTCGACCTGGGCACGTGAATTGGCAAAATTACTGATGGAAGCGTCGAGCGCATCCTTGAGCTTGACCATCGCCGCCGGGTTGCCGTCGGCCGGTTGCTCCAGCGCCTTGCGCAGTTGGCTCAGGGTATCCAGCGCGTTCTGGGTCTTGGCAGTGCTGGCAGCGACCGCAAACTGATCGCCGGCTTGCGGTGTGCCGCTGACATCAAAGGTCACGCCTGCTGCCGTCACGGTCGTACCGCCACCGGTGTCGCCGGTTGCGATCGCTTTACTGTCGGCACTGTAGGGCTGGGCATAGACTTCATACGCCGTGCCACTGGTGAACTTGATCACCGCCCCGCTGTTAGCCGGGAACGTACTGGCATAGGTGGCCGGGTTGCTCACCTGCGCATTCGTCAGCTGCGCAGTGGAGGCATTACTGGGCGTGCGCGAAACACTGAAGGTGTCGGGTTTGGCGGCCAGGCTGAACGAACGGTCCTTGACCAGCGCATCGGCGTCCGGCCCCGTCGCCATATCCTTGAGATCCACCGCAATATCAAAATTCACGCCGCGCAGGCTCACGGTGGAGCCGCCTTCCTTGGTGGAATCAAAGGTGCCGTTGCCAGGGATTTCCGACGTGATGTCGTTGCCGTTCTTGTCGGAGACCTTGTACTGAGTGCTGCTGGTAAAGGTCAGCTTGTAAGGCTCGCCATCGGCGAATTTATTCGTGTAATCCGAGCCTGAAGTCACCAGGCCGGCCGACACTGAGACTTTATGATCATTGGGCACTGGCGCCGTCGCCGGCGGCACGATTGCAGGTGCGATCCAGGTCGCCTGGGTGCGGCCCGAGTTAACGGCACCGTCCATGATGCTCTTGCCGGTGTCACCGGCACTGACTCTCAGGGAATCGGAAACCTGCAGGCTCAGCGGCGTTTCATCACCCTGATAGGTGTAGGTGCCGTCGCTGTTACGGCTATAGGGCGGCGTCGAGGTCTTGGAGCCGGAAAACAGATAGTTGCCCGAGGAATCCTTGCTGTTAAGCAAGCCCAGCACCTGGTCTTCAAGCGCACCGATCTGGCCGGCAATCGACTTGCGGTCGGCATCGCTGCGCGAACCGCCCGCTTCAATGGCCAAGGTACTGGCCGCCTGCAGTGCCTCGTTGATTGCACCCAATACGCTTTCCTCGTTGGTCAACGAGTTCTTCAAACTGGTGATATTGCCGTTGAACTGCCCGAGCATGTCCTTCTGCTGTTGCAGCAACAACAACCTCGCCGCCGCCACCGGGTCATCCGCTGCGGTTTGCACGCGCACACCGGAACTGGCCTGCTCCTGGGCCTTCACAACGCTGGAATAGTTGTCCGTGTACTTGGCGGCACTGGTTTCAAAATACTGTGCAGTGGAAATACGCATCGTCCCAGACTCCCTTAAAGACTATTGATCAGCGTGCTGAAGGTTTCTTGCGCAGCCTTGATGATCTGCGACGAGGCGGTGTAGTACTGCTGGAATTTGATCATGTCGCCCGCCTCTTCATCGAGGTTGACCTGGGACACGGAGTTGCGCGCATCCTGGTTGGCCTTGAGCAAGGCGCCCGTGGCCGTGGTGTCGGTATTGGCCGACGCGGCCTTGGCTCCGACGGTCGACACCAGGCGACTGTTGGCCGCCACCAGGCTCACTCCGCCGCCACTGCCATCGGACAGGCCGACGGTGGCTTTGGTTTGCAGGTCGAGCAACGCCTGGGCGTTACGGTTATCCGACTTGCCCGAGGCGTTGAAGGAAAACGTGGTGCTGTCGCCAGCGGCGGGCGACCCGGCGACCGTGGTATCGAACTTGAAGCTTTTGGCCGGCACCAGCAGCGTGCCGTTGGCATCCCGCATCGGTACATCGACCGTGATTTTGTTGCCTTGGCCCGGCACGATGGTGCCGGTGCCAATCGGGTTGCCCTGGGCATCGTTGAGCGTGTAGCCCTGGGTGCCGTCGGCGGCCGGCTTGCCGAATACCATCTTCACTGGCATCGAGTGCTCAATGCCGGTACGCAGTTGCGCGGTATCGGCGCCACCATGAATATCGATAGGCAGGGTCAGGGTCGGCGGTGTAAAGGTGCCGGTACCCTGGTTGGTCTTGCTGCCCTCGCCCAGCAATGGCCCGGCGAACGCGATTTTATTGGCGTCCGTCAAAGTCGTGCCGATGTTGGTCGCACCGCTGGCGGTAGGGCTGACTTTGAAACTATCGCCCGCCGCCATCGGCCCCTTGCCATCCAGCGCCAGGGTGAACCCATCGATCACCGGCGGCGGCGCGGTATTGGTGTCGAACGCGCCCATGGCCTTGCCGTCGGAGCGCACCACCGTGTAGTTGTTGCCGCTGGTAAAGGTCACTTTGTAGTCGTAGGTCGACAGCTTGCTGGTGTCCGCAATGGTCACATTCAAATTGCCGGAGCCCGTGCTGTTGCCCAGCGCGCCCTGACTGCGCTGGGCAATGGCCGCCGCGCTGTTGATGTCCTTGAACAGCGATGAGCCGAAGTCACCGTTCAAGTCCAGGCCCTGCCCCAGTTGGCTGTTGATGGTATCGGCTGTCGCCAGGGCGATACGCCCCAAGTCATTGATGGCCGGCATCAGGGCATCACTGCGATAACGCAACAGGCCGCCGATGCTGCCCCCACTGAGCACGTTGCCCAAGTCGATCGCCGTACCGCCGCCGGCATTGAGCGCAATGGTGTACTGGCTTGGGTCGCTAGCGCTCGGCACTGCCGAGAGGGTGTTGGACCGGTCGCCCAATACCAGGGATTGGCCCGTGCCGGTGCTGACGCTGAACACACCATTCTGTTCACTGGTGGTCACACCCACCAGTTCATTGAGCGAGCGCACCGCCTCGTTACGGGCATCCAGCAGGTTGGCCGGGGCGCTGTTGCTTGAGCCCTGGGCCTGGGTGATCTGCTTGTTGAGCGAAGCAATCGAGGAGGTCAACTGGTTGACCTGGTCACTCATGGTGCTCAACTGGCCATTGATCGACTCTTTCTGTTGAGTCAATTGGCTGGAGATGGCGTTGAAACGGTTACTCAGGGTCTGGGCGCTGGTCAGCAGCACTTGCCGGGCAGACACGTCGCTGGGGTTGGCCGCGGAGGTCTGCACAGCGGCAAAAAACGCGCTGAGCACCGAAGACATGCCGGTTGTCTTGTCCGACAAAGTCTTGTCGATGGCGCTGGCCTGGCTGGAATAAGCCTTGGCATCGTTATTGAGCGCCGTGCTGTTCTGGTAGGCCGCATCCAGGAACTCGTTATAGACCCGACGCACATCCGCCAGCGTGGTGCCGCTGCCAATGTACACACCGCCGTAGGGGTTGTTGGCACTCGCATTTTGCGTGGTCTGCTGGCGCGAATAACCCGAGGTGTTGGCGTTGGCGATGTTATTACTCAAGACCGACAACGATCCTTGAGCGGCATTGAGCCCTGACATCCCGATACTGAGCAAACTCATGGTTCAGACCTTATAAATGTGTGGTTGCGCCAGCGGCAGCGTAGTTCTGGTAACTGTTCATGTTTTTTGCGATCTGCGAAATCTTGCTGGCGTAATCCGGGTCGGTTGCATAACCGGCTTTTTGCAACTCGCGTACAAACTGTTCCGGGTTGTCGGCTGATTTCACAACTTCTTTATAGCGATCATGGCTTTGCAGCAGGGTCACGAGGTCGTGGAAGCTGTCCTGGTAGGAGCTGTAGGAACGGAATTGCGCCGTTTCCTTGACCATCGCCCCATCGCGAAACTCGCTGGTGATCGCCCGGGCCTGACCACCCTGCCAGCTCTGCCCGGCCTTGATGCCGAACAGGTTGTGGCTGCTGCTGCCGTCCTCGGCGCGCATGACTGATTTGCCCCAACCGGTTTCCAGTGCCGCCTGGGCCACCAGGTACTTGGGGTCGATACCAATCCGTGCGGCAGCGGCCTTGGCCATCGGCAACATGGTGGCGACAAATTCATCCTGGGAGCTGAAGGCTTTCTTGGCCGGCGCCAGCGGTGGCTGGGCAATGGCGCGGCCATACACCTGCATGCGCCCGCTCGGCACGGCAAAGCTACGCGTGCTGCTGTTGATGACCGTGTCGTCGGCAGCGCTGTTACGCAGGGGCGCGGATTTGGCTTCGACCGGAGCGTTCGGCACGATACCCGCCAGCAGGCGGTCGGCCAGCTTGCTGGGCAAGGCGATACGACGCTGGTTCATCAGTTCCATGTCGTTGGCATGGGTGCTGGCGCCCTCAGGCACGGCCACGCGATACGCCCACAAAGGCCGCTGGCCATTGGAGCGGCCCAACGGGCCTTCGGCCTGGGTACCGGCGGCAATCTCGGTCGGCACATCGACTTTCTTCACCGGCGCGTCCGCCGCCGGGCCTTGCAAGGTGGCGGCCTGGGCCTCCACCGGCTTGTTCTTCTGCATCTGGCGCATCAGCACATCGGCCAGGCCGATACCGCCACCTTCGCGGGACATCGACACTGCCAGTTGCTGGTCGTACATTTCCTGGTACTGCTTGGCGGCCGGGGTGTTCAGCGGGTTGTCCTTGCCCAGGGCCTCGGTGGCCGAACGCATGGACTTGAGCATCTCGTTCAAAAACAGCGACTCGAATTCCTGCGCCACTTTGCGCAGGTTGCCTTCGCTGTTTTTGTCGTCACCGACCTTGAGCTGGTTAAGCCGGTTCAGGTCGGAGTAAGACCCCGAGTCCGCCGTGCTGCTGATGCCGCTCTTGCGCATATCCATGGCCATGGCCTCAGATCACGATCAGGTCGGCTTGCAACGCGCCGGCCTGCTTCAAAGCTTCGAGGATCGCCATCAAGTCGCCGGGCGCAGCGCCCACCTGGTTCACCGCACGGACAATCTCGTCCAGGGTGGTGCCGGGGCCGAACTTGAACATCGGCTTGGCTTCTTGCTGGGCATTGACCCGCGAGCGCGGGACCACGGCCGTCTGGCCACCGGACAACGGCCCAGGCTGACTGACGATCGGGTCTTCGGTGATGGTCACCGTCAGGCTGCCGTGGGTCACCGCCGCTGGCGAAACCTTGACGTTCTGGCCGATCACGATGGTGCCGGTGCGCGAGTTGATGATGACTTTCGCTACGGCCTGGCCTGGGTCCACTTCAAGGTTTTCCAGGATCGACAGGTAGTCCACGCGCTGGCTTGGGTCCAAAGGCGCAGTGACGCGAACCGAGCCGCCGTCGATGGCCTGAGCCACGCCAGGGCCGAGCATGTCGTTGATCTTGTCGACCACGCGCTTGGCGGTGGTGAAGTCGGAGCGGTTGAGGTTCAGGGTCAGGCTGTTGCCCTGGTTGAAACCACTCGGCACGGTGCGTTCAACCGTGGCGCCACCGGGGATACGCCCGGCCGACGGCACGTTGACGGTGATCTTCGAGCCGTCGCGGCCTTCGGCGTCAAAACCGCCGACCACCAGGTTGCCCTGGGCGATGGCGTAGACGTTGCCGTCGATACCTTTGAGCGGCGTCATCAGCAAGGTGCCGCCCCGCAGGCTCTTGGAGTTACCCATGGACGACACGGTGATATCCACCACCTGCCCCGGCTTGGCGAACGCGGGCAGATCGGCGCTGATCGACACCGCCGCGACGTTCTTCAACTGCACGTTGCCCGAGCCTGGCGGCACCTTGATGCCGAACTGGGAGAGCATGTTGTTGAAGGTTTGCAGGGTGAACGGCGTCTGGGTGGTCTGGTCACCCGTGCCGTTGAGCCCCACGACCAGGCCATAGCCGATCAACTGGTTGGAGCGCACGCCGGAAATACTGGCGATATCCTTCAGGCGCTCGGCCTGGGCCACAGCACTCAAGGCCAGCAAAAGCGCCATCGCCATCAGCTGTTTGAACTTCAAAATGGCCACCTAGAAAGGGAACAGCGGGCTGAGGAAGAAGCGGTCGAACCAGCCCGGCTGGCTCGCATCGGCAAACGAACCGGTGCCCGAGTAGGTAATGCGTGCATCGGCAATGCGCGTCGACGGCACGGTGTTGTCGGTGGAGATGTCATCGGCGCGGACCATGCCGGCGATGCGCACCAGCTCGTCGCCGGTGTTGAGGGTCATCCACTTTTCACCGCGCACGGCAATGATGCCGTTGGGCAATACATCGGCGACGGTCACGGTGATCGAACCGGTCAGGCTGTTGCCCTGCCCGGCCGCGCTCTTGCCGTTGGTGGCGCGGTCGCCGCTGTAGCCGGCGTCCAGGCTCAGGTCACCACCGCCCAGCGGGTTGTTGGTGTTCAGGCCGCCGCCGAACAGCGAGGTCAGGCCGATGCTGGTCTTGCTGTTCTTGCCGATCTGCGAGTTGGCGTTCTTGCTGGCCTGGGTCTTCTCGTTCAGGGTGATGGTGATGATGTCACCGACCCGAAACGCCTTGCGGTCGCTGTACAGGTTCTGCTCGAAACCGGCCTGGTAGATCGAGCCATTGTTGGCCGCCGCCGGCAGCGGTGTGCGTGGCAACACCGGCGCGTAGTACGGGTCATTGGGCTTTGGCGTGGGGGCGACACAGCCCGCAAGCACGGCGATCCCACTCAATGCCAACACACAAACATAGCGATTCATGACCCTAACCTCACGGTGTTGCAGGCACCCTCAAGGGCGCCCCATAGACTTGATTACAGATTCTGCGTAACGAACGAAAGCATCTGGTCGGCGGTGGAAATCACCTTGGAGTTCATCTCGTAGGCGCGCTGGGTGGTGATCATGTTGACCATCTCCTCAACGGTGCTGACGTTGGAGGTTTCCAGAGTGCTTTGCAGCGTTGTGCCGAAGCCGTTCAAGCCAGGGGTGCCGATTTGCGGCGCGCCACTGGAGGCGGTTTCCAGGAACAGGTTGTTGCCCATGGCCTGCAGGCCGGCCGGGTTGATGAAGTCGGCGGTTTGCAGGTTGCCGATCACCTGGGACGCTGGGTTGCCAGCGACGGTGATGGACACGGTGCCGTCGTTGCCGACGGTGAAGGTCTTGGCGTCGGGCGGCACCACGACAGCAGGCTCCAGGGCGAAACCGTTGGCGGTCACGATCTGGCCGTTGGAGTCCAGGTGGAAGGTGCCGTCACGGGTGTAAGAAGTGGTGCCATCCGGTTGCAGCACTTGAAAAAAGCCCCGGCCGTTGATCGCCATGTCCAGGGGCTGGCCGGTTTGCTGCAGGTTGCCGGCGCTGAAGTTTTTCTGGGTGCCGACGATCTGCACACCGGTACCCAGTTGCAGGCCCGACGGCAGTTCGCTGTCCTGGGTCGATTGGGCGCCCGGTTGCTTCTTGATCTGATAGAGCAAGTCCTGGAACTCGGCGCGGTCACGTTTGAAGCCCGTGGTCGACACGTTTGCCAGGTTGTTGGAAATGGTCGTCAGGTTGGTGTCCTGGGCGGACAGGCCTGTCTTGGCAACCCATAGAGCCGGAAGCATGCTGTTCTCCTTCGTGCGCCGGATGGTTGGCGCTGCATTGCAAATTAGTTAATGGGCTTGGATCAGCTCATCTGCATGACGCGCGTCATGGCCTGGTCGTCTTCTTTTGCGCTGTTCATCATCTTGATGTGCAGCTCGAACTGCTTGGCCAGCGCCAGCACTGCGGTCATTTCTTCCACGGCATTGACGTTGCTCGCCTGCAGGAAACCCGAGGTCAGCCGCACGTTCGCGTCAGCCTGGGCCGGTTGGCCATCCTTGGTGTGGATGGTGCCGTCCAGGCCCTTGGTCATGTTCTTGAGGTCAGGCTGGACCATCTTGATACGGTCCACTTCCGCCATCACCCGCGGGCCTTCGCCCATGGCGCGGATACTGATAGTGCCGTCCGAACCCACTTCGATTTTCTGCTGGGGCGGCACGGCGATCGGGCCACCGTTGCCCATGATCGGCATACCGTTGCCGGCCCGCAGCACGCCCAGGGCATCCACGTTCATGCTGGCGCTGCGCACGTAGGCTTCGCCGCCATCCGGGGTCTGCACCGCCATCCAGCCGTCGCCGCTGACGGCTACGTCCAGGTCGCGACCGGTCTCGATCATCGCGCCCGGTGAAAAGTCGGTAGCCGGACGTTCGGTCATGGCAAACGCCCGCGCCGGAAAGCTGTCACCGAACACCGGCATCGAACGCGCCTGTTCCAGGTCGCGCTGGAAGCCGTTGGTGGAAATGTTCGCCAGATTGTTGGCATGGGCCTTCTGCGCCAGTGCATTCTGGCTGGCGCCGGTCATTGCCACATAAAGGTACTTGTCCACGCTCTATCCTCTTTCTGACGGACGCTTGCCGCCCACCGCTGTACTGAGGAGGCTTAAGCAATTTGCGAACCAACTTTTTAAAAGAGGCGCAAATCCAGGCGCGGCGGGGGTTTCGTGGAGGTATGTGAAATTGGTAGGGGAGAAACAGTCGAAAAAACGGCGGACTACTGCCGCCTGCGGCAAACACCGGCCTTAAATCCGGTACAGATCAAAGCCGGCTTGCCTGCGATAGCGTTGGTTCAGTGACAGACTCATTGACTGACATGCCGCCATCGCGGGCAAGCCCGCTCCCACAGGGGATTGATGCCGGGCGCTGATGCCGTGGGCAATACCCAACCAATGTGGGAGCTGGCTTGCCTGCGATAGCGGTGGTTCAGTCACAAATTCATTGACTGACACGCCGCCATCGCGGGCAAGCCCGCTCCCACAGAGGATTGATGCTGGGCGTTGATTCCGTGGGCAATACCCAACCAATGTGGGAGCTGGCTTGCCTGCGATAGCGGTGGTTCAGTGACAGACTCATTGACTGACACGCCGCCTTCGCGGGCAAGCCCGCTCCCACAGAGGATTGATGCTGGGCGTTGATTCCGTGGGCAATACCCAACCAATGTGGGAGCTGGCTTGCCTGCGATAGCGGTTGGGCAGGCCCTGATATGCCAACTGACAGTCCGTTATCGCCGGCAAGCCAGCTCCCACCGTTTTAACTACGATCAGCCTTGAGCACTTCGTAATCACGCAGTTTGTTGGCAATGGTGGTGTGCGACACCCCCAGGCGCTTGCCCAACTGGCGACTGCTCGGGTGTTCGGCGTACAGGCTTTCCAACACCGCCTTTTCAAAGCGCCCGACGATATCCTCCAGGCTACCCTCCAGGGAAAAATCGCCCAGCGGCTGACGCACGCCATAATCCGGCAACCGAATATGCTCAACCTTGACCGTGCCGCCTTCGCACAACGACACCGCCTGGAACAGCACGTTTTCCAGCTGCCGCACGTTGCCCGGCCAGTGGTAGTGGCTGAGCTTGTCCATAGCGGCGGGGGCCAACTTGGGCAGAGGACAACCGATCTGCCGACTGGCCTGGTCGAGAAAGTGCTCGACCAACGGCGCGAGGCCATCCAGGCATTCGCGCAACGGCGGGATATGCAGCGACAGCACATTCAGCCGGTGATAAAGGTCCTGACGAAACTCACCCCGGGCGCAGAGTTCCGACAAATCTACCTGGGTCGCGCAGATCACCCGCACGTCCAGGTACACCTCTTCATCACTGCCCACCCGGCGAAAACAACCGTCCTGCAGAAAGCGCAGCAGCTTGACCTGCAAGCGCGCGCTCATTTCTCCCACGCCATCCAGAAACAAGGTACCGCCCGCCGTCAGCTCAAGCAGGCCCAACTTGCCTTCGGCCCGCGCCCCTTCAAATGCGCCGGGGCCATAGCCAAACAGTTCAGTCTCGGCCATCGACTCGGGCAACCCCGCGCAGTTGAGCGCCATCAACGGCGACTGCCCCCGCGGGCTGGCCAAGTGGCAGGCCCGGGCCAACAGCTCCTTGCCGGTGCCGGTTTCGCCTTCTATTAATAGCGGCGCATCCAGCGGCGCCATGCGCCGCGCTTCACGCACCACTGCGGCCATGACCTTGGAGCTCTGGAAGATGCTGTCGAAACCGCGCAGCTCTTGCTTGCGCACGTTATAGATACGCTCACCGACCCGGTCGGCACGGTGCAGGGTGAGCACGGCGCCGGCCATGGCTTCGCTGTCGTCGTGCTCGGAGGATTGCAGGGGCGCGATGTCCGCCAGAAATACGTCACCCTTGACCTTGACCCGCAGGCCATTGATTCGTGACTTGCTGGCGCGCACCAGTTCCGGCAGGTCAAAATCCTCGGCATAACGCGACAGGGGAATCCCCGGCACTTCATCTACCCGTACGCCAAGCAACTGCGCCGCCGCACGGTTGGCGGCCACGATGGAGCCGCCCATATCAATGGACAGCACCGGGAATTCCAGGGCGCCGAGCAATGCGTTGAGTTCCATATGCCGCCGCTCGCTGGGCATCAGCCCTACCCGCTTGACCCCGAATACTCCGGCAATCGCCTCGAACTGCGGGCGCAACGCCTGGAACTGCATGTTCACCAGGTTGGGGCAGAACAGGTAGATGGCATTGCCGTGCTCGCCGCCGACTTCGCCCTTGGCGACGTTGACGCCGTACTCCACCAGCAGGTTGAGGATGTCCCGCAGGATGCCGATGCGGTTTTGGCAGTGCACTTTGATACGCATGGAAAGACTCGAAAAGGGAGTAGGCGCCGCGGCTTTTTGTCGGCGGGCGCAGATAGTCGTCAAGATTATGTGACAGCGCGGTGGCTTTTCCCAGCCCATAGCTGCGACGAGCGGGCCTGTCGTAACGAATACTTTACGATAATCGGTAATTTTTCCTACACCACTCCGTTAAGGCTGATGGAATCCGGCGCCTATCCGGTTATCAATAGGAGCATCCCAGGACATAACAAGAACGAATGCCTAGCAGGAGAGCCGTATGAAGCAGACGCACTACGTGGCCCGCGAGCCCGATGCGCAAGGTTTTATCCACTACCCGCCAGAAGAACATGCGGTGTGGAACACCCTGATCACTCGCCAATTGAAAGTGATCGAGGGCCGCGCCTGTCAGGAATACCTGGACGGTATCGACAAGCTCGGCCTGCCTCTGGACCGCATTCCCCAGTTGGGCGAAATCAACAAGGTGCTGGCCGACACCACCGGCTGGCAAGTCGCCCGCGTGCCGGCGCTGATCCCCTTCCAGACCTTTTTTGAATTACTGGCCAGCAAGCAGTTTCCGGTGGCGACTTTTATTCGCACCCGTGAAGAATTGGACTACCTGCAAGAGCCGGATATTTTTCACGAGATCTTTGGCCACTGCCCGCTCCTGACCAACCCCTGGTTCGCTGAATTCACCCACACCTACGGCAAGCTCGGCCTGGCGGCCACCAAGGAGCAACGGGTGTACCTGGCACGCCTGTACTGGATGACTATCGAGTTCGGCCTGGTGGACACGCCCCAGGGCCGGCGTATCTACGGTGGCGGTATTCTGTCGTCGCCTAAAGAAAGTGTGTATTGCCTGTCGGACGAGCCCGAGCACCAGGCATTTGATCCGCTGGAAGCGATGCGCACCCCCTATCGCATCGACATCCTGCAACCTTTGTACTTCGTATTGCCCGAGCTCAAGCGCCTGTTCGACGTAGCGCAGGAGGACATCATGGGCATGGTGGAGCGCGGTATGCAGTTGGGTCTGCACGCACCGAAATTCCCACCCAAGCCCAAAGCCGCGTGAACCTTGCGTTTTAAGGCCAGGTGAGTCTGTTCCCTGGCCCCGCGTTGCTTTAGGGTAACGCCACTGACCTTCAATCATTCGAATTCAGGACACCTTCCATGACCACCTTGAACCAAGCCCACTGCGAAGCCTGCCGCGCCGATGCCCCGCAAGTCAGCGATGAAGAACTGCCGGTGCTGATCAAGCAGATCCCTGACTGGAACATCGAAGTGCGCGACGGCGTGATGCAGCTGGAAAAGGTTTTCCTGTTCAAGAACTTCAAATTTGCCCTGGCTTTCACCAACGCCATGGGTGAAATCTCCGAAGCCGAAGGCCATCACCCAGGCCTGCTCACCGAGTGGGGCAAAGTCACCGTGACCTGGTGGAGCCACTCCATCAAGGGCCTGCACCGCAACGACTTCATCATGGCCGCGCGCACCGACGAAGTGGCCAAGACCGCCGAGGGCCGCAAGTAATGCATTTCGATGCCATCGACCGCGTGCCCGGCGACCCGATCCTAGGGCTGATGGACCTGTATGCCCAGGATGCCAACCCGAACAAGTTCGACCTGGGCGTAGGTGTCTATAAGGACGACCAAGGCCTCACGCCGATTCCTCACTCGGTGAAGCTGGCGGAACAGCGCCTGGTCGACACTCAAGTGACCAAAACCTATATCGGTGGCCATGGCGATGCAGCCTTCGGCAGCCTGATCAGCGAACTGGTGCTCGGCGCCGACTCAGCCTTGCTGCGCGACCGCCGTGCTGGCGCCACGCAAACCCCAGGCGGCACCGGTGCCCTGCGCTTGAGCGCCGACTTTATCGCCCACAGCCTGCCGGGCCGTGGCGTGTGGCTGAGCAACCCGACCTGGCCGATCCACGAAACCATTTTTGCCAAGGCCGGGCTCAAGGTCAGTCATTACCCTTACGTGGGCAGCGACAACCGCCTGGATGTGACGGCGATGCTGGCAACCCTGTCCAGCGTGCCCAAGGGCGACGTGGTATTGCTGCACGCGTGCTGCCATAACCCGACCGGCTTTGACCTGTCCCAGGATGACTGGCGCCAGGTCTTACAGATCGTGCGTGAACGCCAGTTGCTGCCGCTGATCGACTTCGCCTACCAGGGCTTTGGCGATGGCCTGGAGCAGGACGCCTGGGCGGTGCGCCTGTTTGCCGCCGAGCTGCCGGAAGTGCTGATCACCAGCTCCTGCTCGAAGAACTTCGGCCTGTATCGCGACCGCGTGGGTGCATTGATCGTGTGTGCGGCGGATGCTGAAAAGCTCACCGATGTGCGTAGCCAACTGGCGAATATCGCTCGCAACCTGTGGTCGACACCGCCGGATCACGGTGCCGCCGTGGTGGCGACCATCCTCGGTGATGCACAGTTGAAAAAGCAGTGGAGCGAGGAAGTCGAGGCCATGCGTTCGCGGATCGCTCAGTTACGCTCCGGATTGGTGGAAGCGCTTGCGCCCCATGGCCTGGCCGAGAAATTCGCACATATCGGCGCGCAACGTGGGATGTTTTCCTATACCGGCTTGAGTGCCGAGCAGGTCAAGCAACTGCGCGAGAAGCACAGTGTGTATATGGTCAGTTCGGGGCGGGCTAACGTGGCTGGGGTTGATGCGACGCGCTTGACGTTGCTGGCTCAAGCCATCGCCGACGTTTCCAACTGAAGAAACAGGATTACGTGTGGGAGCTGGCTTGCCTGCGATGGCGGTGGTTCAGTTGCAGATTAATTGCCTGACCCGCCGCCATCGCGGGCAAGCCCGCTCCCACATTTGAATCGTGGGGTGTCAGGTAGATCAGCGTCGGCTGTCAGGCCGTCACGGGAGCAAGCTCCCTCGCCACAGGTTCAGCCAGCGACCATTTCAGCCTTTAGCAGTGCCTCTTTGGCCTGCGCATCCGCCAACCGATACAACTCGATATGCCCATCCCAGTGCTCGATCAAGGCCGTGCACGACTCCACCCAATCCCCGCAGTTGAGGTAATCCACCTCGCCCACCTTGCGAATCTCGGCATGGTGAATATGCCCGCACACCACCCCGTGCAATTCCCGCTTGGTCACCTCGTGGGCAATCGCCTCTTCGAAATCGCTGATAAAACTCACCGCCGTCTTGACCTTGTGTTTCAGGTACGCCGACAGCGACCAATAACCGTAGCCATACCGCGCACGCCAGTGGTTCAGCCAGCGGTTCAGCGTCAGGGTGAACTCGTAGGCCGAGTCGCCGAGGAAAGCGAGCCAGCGGTGATAGCGCGTGATCACATCAAACTGGTCGCCATGAATCACCAGCAAATGGCGGCCATCGGCGGTGACGTGCACAGCCTCATCGACCAATTGGATATTGCCCAGGATCAGCTTGGAATAGCGACGCAGGAACTCGTCATGGTTGCCGGTGACATAGATCACCTCGGTGCCACGCTTGGCCATGGTCAGCAAGCGGCGGATCACGTTGGTGTGGGCTTGAGGCCAATACATGCCGCCGCGCAGTTTCCAACCGTCGATGATGTCACCGACCAGGTAGACCTTGTCGGCATGGTAGCCCTTGAGAAAGTGCGACAGGTGTTCGGCCTGGCAATCCCGAGTGCCCAGGTGCACGTCGGAAATCCACAGGGTTCGCACCCGTTGCTTGCGGCTGGGCTTGGTGAACTCGGCACGGGTCATGGGTATCCCTCGACGCTGTTTTGGCGAGCTTGCGCCTTGGCGATTAATAGCCCATGACAAGCGTGCGTCAGTCTGATGACAGCGCCTGCGGCCCGCCAAGCGTTGTAGACTGACGGCTTGCCGCCCTGGAGACCGCGATGAGCCCGACCCTCACGCTACGCCACTACCTCGAAGCGCCCATTGCCCACAGCCATGACCATGCGCAGTTGGTGTTCGGCCTTTCCGGGCACCTGGACCTGGAAGTCGATGGCCGTGGCAGCCAGGTGCGCGAAAGCAGCGTGATGGTGCTGCCCTTCTCCACCCACCACGCCTGCATCAGCCGCGATGGCAGCCGCTGCCTGGTGCTGGATGTACCGACTGAGCACTGGGTGGTGCAATCCTTGGGCGAACATGCCGACGCCAGCCGCCGCTTGCTCGACCAACCCGCGCGCCTCGTGTTGGATGCCCGGCAACACCAGTTGGTGCAGTGGCTGGCACAGAGCCCGGTGCACGACCCACTGATCGTCCAGCAAGGCGCTGTGTTGTTACTGGCCAGCCTCAACCACCCTCAAGCTCAACCGCTGCCTGGCCGGCGTCTGCCTTATGCCGCGTTCAATAGCCATATCGAGCGCCATGCGGCGCGTCCGCTCCAGGTGGCCGACCTGGCGCGGATTGCCGATTTGTCCGTGCCGCGCCTGCATGCGCGGTTCATGGCGGAGTGCGGGCAAACGCCGATGGACTATCTACGCAGTCGCCGCTTGCACTTGGCGCTCAGGCTTTTACGCGAAACCTCCCTACCCATCGGCGAGATTGCCGAGCGCGTCGGCTACGCCTCGCAAAGTGCATTTTGCGCGGCCATGCTTCGGGCGTTTGGCGCCTCGCCCGGTGCATTGCGTCGAGCGGGCTAGCAAGAGTCTTGCGCTAAAAATCACCCCACCCGCGACAGACGCCCACCCGCCAACCCTCTAGACTGCGAGGCTGTCACCCCCCTGTTGGATCAAGGATCGCAATGACTCCCCGCTCAGCCCTCGGCGCCCTGCATATCGGCGCATTGATGTTTGGCCTCACCGGCGTGTTCGGCAAGCTGGCGGCGGCCTCCCCCGCCATCATCGTATTTGGCCGGGCGGCGTTTGCCGTGCTGGCGCTGGCGGTCTTTGCGCGCTTTGCCAGCAACGCTCCCTGGAAAAAACTGGAGATGCGTGACTGGCGCCGGCTGCTGGTCAGCGGCGTGTTGTTGGCTGCCCATTGGGTGACGTTCTTTATCGCCGTCAAAGTCGCCGGCGTGGCCGTGGCGACCTTGGGGTTCACCGCCTTTCCGGCCTTTACGGTGATCCTTGAGGGGCTGATTTTCCGCGAGCGTATTCGGGCCAATGAAGTGCTGCTGGTGGTGCTGGTCACCGTTGGCCTGGTGCTTGTGACCCCGGATTTCAACCTCGCCAGCGAAGCCACGGGCGGCCTGCTGTGGGGCATCGTCTCGGGCCTGTTGTTCTCGTTGTTGTCGCTGAATAATCGCGCCAGTTCCGGGCGCATTCCTGCGGTACAGGCCGCGCTGTGCCAGAACGTCGTGGTCGCCGCGCTCCTGCTGCCCGTGGCCGCGCCGGGGTTGGCGGATGTGCGAGGGATAGATTGGCTGTGGATCGGGCTGCTGGGGGTGTTTTGTACCGGCCTGGCCCATAGCCTGTTTGTCGCCAGCCTCGCCGTAATCAAGGCGCGCACCGCTTCGGTGGTGTTTGCCATGGAGCCCGTCTACGGCATCACCGTGGCCTGGCTGCTGTTTGCCGAAACCCCGACCCTGCGCATGCTGCTGGGCGGCGCCTTGATCATCGTCGCCATCGTGCTCTCCGGCCTGATGGGCAGCGCCAGCCAGGCCAAGCAACCGGCGCCGGCCTGACTTCAGACGGTACGGTCGTTATGCCCGAGGTCGCGCTGCGGGTCGATCTGGTCGCGCACTCGCTGCTTGAGCACCTTGGCCTCGGGAAAACCGCCATCGGCCTTGCGCTCCCAAATCTGCACGCCATCGCAGGTAATGCGAAAGGCCCCGCCGGTGGCCGGTTCCAGTGCCACGCGCCCCAAGTCATCGGCAAAGGTGCTGAGTAGCTCCTGGGCCAGCCACGCGGCGCGCAGCAACCACTGGCACTGGGTGCAATAGGTGATAACGATCTCGGGTTTGCATGCAGACATCATTAAGCGGCTCCTGGCGTAACAGGCTCAGCGGATCGGGTGGCTATAATAGCGGCCTTTGTCGCCCAGCCACGAGATTGATGATGCGCCGCCTGCTGTCTTGCCTGTTCCTGTGCCTTGTCCCCCTACTTGCCGACGCGGTAGAAGCCCCCCGCCCGAAAATCGGCCTGGTGCTGTCCGGCGGGGCTGCCCGTGGCCTGGCGCATATCGGTGTGCTCAAGGCGCTTGAAGAGCAAGGTATTCATATCGATGCGATTGCCGGCACCAGCATGGGCGCGGTGATTGGCGGGTTGTACGCGTCAGGCTACAAGATCGACGAGCTGGAGAAGTTGGCGCTGGGTATCGACTGGCAGCAGGCCCTGTCCGACGCGCCACCACGTGAAGACGTACCGTTTCGGCGCAAACAGGATGACCGGGATTTCCTGGTCAAACAAAAACTCAGTTTCCGCGACGATGGCAGCCTCGGCCTGCCGCTGGGCGTGATCCAGGGCCAGAACCTGGCACTGCTGTTGGAAAGCATGTTCGCCCACAGCAGCAACACACGTAATTTCGACAAGCTGCCGATCCCATTCCGCGCCGTGGCCACCGACATCACCACCGGCGAAAAAGTGGTGTTCAGCAAAGGCCACCTGCCCCAGGTGATACGCGCCAGCATGTCGATCCCCGCGGTGTTCGCCCCGGTGGAGCTGGATGGCCGCCTGCTGGTAGATGGCGGCATGACCGACAACATTCCGTTGGATGTGGCGCGGGAGATGGGCGTCGATATCGCCATCGTGGTCGACATCGGCACCCCGCTACGCTCGCGCAAGCAATTGGCAACCGTGGTGGATGTGCTCAACCAGTCCATCACCCTGATGACCCGGCGCAACTCCGAAGAGCAGCTCAAGGCCCTGAACCCCAAGGATGTGTTGATCCAACCACCGCTGGCCGCGTATGGCGTCACCGACTTTGGCCGCGCCAAGGACATGATCGACGCTGGCTACCGCGCCACCCGTGCCCTCGACGTACGCCTGGCACACCTGCGCCCTGCCGAACCCATCGACGCCGACCTGGTAGCCGCGCGCACGCCGGGCGAACGCACCCCGGTGATCACCGCGATCCAGGTGGAGAACGACTCCAAGGTCAGCGATGACGTCATCCGCTACTACATTCGCCAGGGCCTGGGAGAACCTTTGAATCTGGGCCGCCTGCAATCGGACATGGGCACCCTGTACGGCCTGGATTACTTCGAGCAGGTGCAATACCGCGTAGTGAAAAAGGGCCAGGACAACACCCTAGTGATCAGCGCACGCGGCAAGCGCAGCGGCACCGACTACCTGCGACTGGGCTTGAACCTCTCGGATGACATGCGCGGTGATAGCGCCTTCAACCTCGGCGCCAGTTACCGTGTGAACGGCATCAACCGCCTCGGCGCGGAATGGCTCACACGGGTGCAGATTGGTGACCGGCAGGAGCTCTACAGCGAGTTCTACCAGCCCATGGACACCGGCTCACGCTACTTTGTGGCCCCCTATATCAGGGCCGAGGCACAGAATGTCGAGCTGATCCTGGACAACGACCCCATCTCCGAATACCGCCTGGAACGCTATGGCTTTGGTTTGAATGTGGGCCGGCAGATCGGCAACAGCGGCGAGATCCGCTTTGGCGTGGGCGAAGCCTGGGGCAAGGCGGACGTGCGCATTGGCGACCGCGACCTGCCGAGCGTGAGCTTCAGCGAAGGCTTCTATGAACTCAAATATTCCTTCGACTCCCTGGACAACGTGTACTTCCCCCACAGCGGCGAAGACATCGGCCTGGCCTTTCGCGAGTTCGAACCCGGTTTGGGCTCCGACCAGCGCTATCGCCAGTGGGAATTCAAGCTGGACAAGGCCATGAGCCACGGGCCGGACACCTTGATACTGGGCGGTCGTTACGGTCGCACACTGGATAATTCGGATGTGGTGATTTCCAGCTTCCTGCTGGGGGGCGCACGGCAATTGTCGGGCTTCCGCCAGGATGCGATTTCGGGGCAGAACATCAGCCTCATGCGCGCGGTGTACTTCCGCAGGCTCACCCCACGCTCTTACCTGCCGCTGGACTTCCCGTTGTACCTGGGTGCATCCCTGGAACGGGGCCGGGCGTGGAACAACGATAACGAGTTCGACAGCGGCTATATCAACGCCGCGAGTATTTTCCTGGGGTTTGATACACCACTGGGGCCGCTGAATTTCAGCTATGGGTTCAATGATGATAATCAGAAGGCGGTGTACTTGAACCTGGGCCAGACGTTCTAGGAAAGGATTGCCAAGGACTTTTGTAGGAGCGAGCTTGCTCGCGAAAAACCCACAGACGCCGCGTTTATTCAGGAAGCCCGCGTTATCGTTGGCGTTTTTCGCGAGCAAGCTCGCTCCTACATTTTGCAGATCAGGACTTTTCCAGGTTCGCCAGGATGTGCTCATGCACCCGCATGCACACCCGCAGGTCTTCTTCATTTACGCCCACGAACAATTCATGGCGCAACGCCGTGGCAATGGTTTCGATCTGGTCGATCAACGGTTGGGCGGTGTCGCACAGCAGGATACGTTTGGCACGACGGTCTTCCACTACGGCCTGGCGTTGCACCAGGCCCTGGCCCTCGAGGCTGTCGAGCAGACGAGCCAGGGTGGGCCCTTCCACGCCGACACTTTGGGCCAATTCACGCTGGGTGGGTGCTTCGACAAAACGGGCCAGGTGCAGCAGCACCAACCAGCGCGCCTGGGACAAGCCCAGCCCCGCCAGGCGGCGGTCCAGTTCGGCGCGCCAACCTCGCGACATTTGCGCCAACTGCATGCCAAAACGGTGTTGATCGGTTAACGGCATAAAAAACTCGTGTTTAAGACTGAAAATAAAGTATGGCTAATTATTAGTCAGCTAAGCATGAGGCCTGCCCATAGGCAAGGCCCGCTATGTACTGATTCGTTACATTGTCGTAATTGGCACACTAAATTTCGAATTCAGACTGCAAAGCGGCACGCACGCAGTACAAAACGCCTTCCGGAACACGCCCGGTAAACAACGGCGCAATTTCGGTGACAGCTGGCAATTCGCCTTCTCCATCGAGAAAGGCGTCCTGGATTTCACCGAGCAAATCCTCAGGTAAATCAAGGGCCTGCTCCAGGGACAATTGCTGCTTGCCGATGGCTTCGGCAAGCAAGGTGTACACGTTTTTTTCCGAGCATTGCAGTTGGCCTGCGATCTGGATCGGGGTCATGCCGGCACGGGCCAGGCTGATCAGTTCGTGGCGAATATCGGCGATTTCCTTCGGCGCTTCGGCCTGACCGCCGAGCACTTCCAGGAAGGCCTGGCCGTAGCGCTCCAGTTTACGCGCGCCCACACCGCTGACCCGGGCCATCTCGGCCATGGTGGTGGGCTGCTCGCGGAGCATCTCCAGCAGGGTGGAGTCGGGGAAGATAACGTAGGGTGGCACGCTGTGCTCCTGCGCCAGTTTGCGCCGCAGGGTGCGCAAGGCTTCCCATTGTTCGCGCTCTTCACCCCGCACCAGTTGGCTGGCCTGGCTGGTGCTGCTGCTTTTGGCGGTGGTCTGCGGCTTGAGGTCACGGCGCAGTTCCAGGCTCACTTCGCCCTTGAGCAACGGCCGGCAACTGTCATTCAGCCGCAGCCCGCCGTAGCCTTCGATATCGATGTCGACAAGCCCACGGGCAACCATCTGGCGAAACAGCGAACGCCACTCACCTTCGGCGCGAGCTTTACCGACACCGTACACCGAGAGTTTTTCGTGGCCGAAGCTGCGGATTTTTTCGTTGTCCTTGCCCAGCAGAACATCCACCAGATGGCCCACGCCATAACGCTGGCCGGTGCGATAGATCGTCGACAACGCCTGGCGCGCCGGTTCGGTGGCGTCCCAGGTTTGCACGCCGTCGATGCAGTTATCGCAGTGGCCGCAGGGCTCAGGCATGTCTTCGTCAAAATACGCCAGCAGGGTCTGGCGGCGGCAGCGGGTCTCTTCGCACAACGAAAGCATGGCATCGAGCTTGTGCTGCTCCAGGCGCTTGTGGCGCTCGTCGCCCTCGGAGTTCTGCAGCATCTGCTTGAGCATCACCACGTCTTGCAGGCCGTAGACCATCCAGGCATCCGCCGGCAGGCCATCGCGGCCGGCACGCCCGGTTTCCTGGTAATAGGCCTCAAGGGACTTGGGCAGATCCATGTGCGCCACGAAACGCACGTTGGATTTGTCGATGCCCATGCCAAAGGCAATGGTCGCCACCATGATCAGGCCTTCCTCGTTCAGGAAGCGTTTCTGGTGCGCTGATCGGGTTTCATTGGGCAGGCCGGCATGGTAAGGCAGCGCCGGGTAGCCTTGTTCACAGAGGAACGCCGCGACCTCGTCGACTTTCTTGCGCGAAAGGCAATACACGATGCCCGCGTCACTGCGCCGCTCGGACAGGAACGCCAGCAACTGCTTGCGCGGCTGCTCCTTGGGCACGATGCGGTAGAAAATATTGGGCCGGTCAAAACTCGACAGGAAGCGCTCGGCGTTCTGCAAATGCAGGCGCTCGACGATCTCTTCGCGGGTGCGCTTGTCGGCGGTGGCGGTCAGGGCGATACGCGGCACATCGGGAAACAGTTCTGCCAATTGGCCAAGCTGCAGGTATTCGCGGCGGAAATCGTGGCCCCATTGCGACACACAGTGGGCTTCGTCGATGGCGAACAGAGCGATCTCAAGGCTCTGCAAAAAGGCCAGCATGCGTGGCTGCACCAGGCGCTCCGGCGCAAGGTAAAGCATTTTCACCTCGCCCCGCTTGATGCGTGCAGCCAGGTCGCGCTGCTGCTCGGCGCTGAGGGTGGAGTTCAACGACGCGGCGGCGACACCGAGTTCTTCAAGGGTGGCGACCTGGTCGTCCATCAACGCGATCAGCGGCGACACCACCACGGCCAGGCCATTGCGCAACAGCGCCGGCACCTGGAAGCACAGCGACTTGCCGCCACCGGTAGGCATCAGCACCAGGGCATCGCCGCCACTGGCCACGCGCTCAATGATCGCACCCTGGCGGCCACGAAAACTGTCGTAGCCGAAGATGTCCTTGAGGACGCGTTGAGCCTGCTCGAGCATGTAAAACTCCAAAATGGTGCCGAAATCCCTCAATACAGGCTGGCCGAAAATATCCGCGCTCACGAAAAATAATCCGTAAGCGAAGTTTTCCCGGATTGGCGCTGGGCCTGCAGGGGCATCACAAAACGCGGCAGTATACCCGAGCGTTATCCACCAAAGGGCGCGACTGACGAATAGACGCACCAGGCTAAAACCGGGCAAATATGCCGTGCGGCTGGCCTGGGCGCTCAAGAAAGCCTAGAATTCAGCATCGTTTATTCCCAAGGTAGCCCTTCAATGTCCTTCGCTGAGCAACTAACCCGCCTGCAAGCCTTCCTCGACGCCGATGAGCTGCATGACGAGGCGCTGGACTACGTGGCCGCCCACGGCTACCTGACCGCCCTGTCGATCTGCTCCGACCCCGTCCCGGACCGTGAATGGATCGACGCGCTGTTCGCTGAAGAGCCTCATTACAGCGACGCCGCCCATCGCGAAGAAATCGAATCCACCCTGATCGCCCTCAAGGCCCACATCGCGCGCCAACTGGCCTCCGACGAAGAGTTCGAGCTGCCGTGCGAGCTGGACCTGGGCGACGATCCGGATGACTCCGACCTGCGCGGCTGGTGCATCGGTTTCATGGAAGGCGTATTTCTGCGCGAAGCCGCCTGGTTCGAAACCGCCGAAGAGGAAGTCAGCGAAATGCTGCTGCCGATCATGGTCGGTTCGGGCCTGTTCGAAGAGGAGGCAGAGTTCTCCGACATCGCCGCCGACGCCAACCTGATGGACGACATGATCGTGCAGATCCCGGAAGCCCTGACCGCGCTGTACCTGCTGTGCAACGCGCCTGACGAAAAACCGGCGATCCTCAAGCCACGTCACCACTGAGTCGCTTGCCCGTGGAACCCATGGGCAACCGTCCACTGCTCCTGCGCTATGCGCTGCTGGCCATCGGCTGGCTAAGCGTAGCGCTGGGAGTCATCGGTATTTTCCTGCCGGTACTCCCGACCACACCCTTCCTGCTACTCGCCGCCGCCTGCTTCGCTCGCAGCTCCCCGCGCTTCTACCACTGGCTGGTGGAACACCCGCGCCTGGGGCCCTGGGTGCGCGATTACCTGGACGGCAATGGCATCCCGCTCAAAGGCAAGGTCTACGCCATCGGCTTGATGTGGCTGAGCATCTCGATTTCCTGCTACCTGGTACCACTGCCATGGGCACGGGGCTTTATGCTGACCAGTGCGGTGCTGGTGACGATCTACATCCTGCGCCAGAAAACCCTGCCGCCACGCTGAGCGCCGCCTGCGACATTCGATCCCACACGACCTTGGTCGACACTGACTAACACCAGGCATCATGCGAGACTGTCCAACCGGGCCTGGAATGCCCGGGTGTTCTTATGCTCGGAGTTACCATGACGCTGTCCAGCGGGCTGATCGCCGCCGTTGCCCTGGCCTATATGGCCACTATGTTTGCCATCGCCTTTTACGGCGACCGCCGCCATGCGCCGCTGCCGCCGCGCGTGCGTGCCTGGGTGTATAGCCTGTCGCTGGCGGTGTACTGCACCAGTTGGACCTTCTTCGGCGCCGTAGGCCAAGCGGCGGAACAACTGTGGGCATTCTTGCCGATCTACCTGGGACCTGTGCTGTTGCTGGTGCTGGCACCCTGGGTGCTGCAAAAGATGATCCTGATCAGCAAGCAGGAAAACATCACCTCAATCGCCGACTTTATCGCCGCCCGCTACGGCAAATCCCAGTCCCTGGCGGTGGTGGTGGCGTTGATCTGCCTGGTCGGCGTGCTGCCCTATATCGCGCTGCAGCTCAAAGGCATCGTGCTGGGCGTGAACCTGCTGATCGGCGCCGGCCCCGACACCACCGGCACCCGCGCCCAGGACACGGCCTTGATTGTGTCGCTGGTATTGGCGCTGTTTACCATCGTGTTCGGTACACGCAACCTCGACGCCACCGAACACCACCGCGGCATGGTGCTGGCGATTGCCTTTGAGTCGCTGGTCAAGCTGTTCGCTTTTCTCGCCGTCGGTGCGTTTGTCACCTACGGCTTGTACGACGGTTTCGGCGATCTGTTCAGCCAGGCCATGCTCGCCCCGCGCCTTGAGGAATACTGGAAAGAGACCATCAACTGGCCTTCGATGGTGGTACAGACCGGCGTCGCCATGATGGCGATCATCTGCCTGCCCCGACAATTTCATGTGACGGTGGTGGAGAACATCGACCCCCAGGATTTGCGCCTGGCCAAGTGGGTGTTCCCGGCTTATTTGATCCTCGCGGCACTGTTTGTGGTGCCGATCGCCCTGGGCGGCAAGATGCTGTTGCCCAGCTCGGTGCTGCCAGACTCCTATGTGATCAGCCTGCCAATGGCCGAGGCCCATCCTGCCCTCGCCGTGCTGGCATTCATTGGCGGTGCATCGGCGGCTACTGGCATGGTCATCGTAGCGAGCATCGCCTTGTCGACCATGGTTTCCAACGACATGCTGCTGCCCTGGCTGTTGCGCCGATCCAGCGCCGAGCGGCCATTCGAAGTCTTCCGTCACTGGATGCTGTCGGTTCGCCGGGTGAGCATTGTGATCATCCTGCTGCTGGCGTACGTGAGCTACCGCTTGCTGGGCTCCACCGCCAGCCTGGCGACCATCGGCCAGATCGCCTTTGCCGCTGTGACCCAACTGGCCCCGGCGATGCTCGGCGCCCTCTATTGGAAGCAGGCCAACCGGCGTGGGGTGTTTGCCGGCTTGGCCGCCGGTACTTTCCTGTGGTTCTACACGCTGGTCTTGCCAGTGACGGCGAAAAGTCTGGGCTGGTCGCTCAACCTTTTCCCCGGCCTGACATGGATGCACTCCCACCCGTTCGGGCTGTCGGTCACCTCGCTGACCCTGGGCACCGTGTTCTCCCTGGCAGGTAACTTCACCCTCTTCGTGTGGGTGTCGATGCTGTCGCGCACACGGGTTTCCGAGCACTGGCAGGCAGGCCGTTTTATCGGCCAGGAAATCAGCCAGCGTGCGAGTGCGCGCTCCATGCTGTCGGTGCAGATCAGCGACCTGCTCAGCCTGGCGGCACGCTTCGTCGGGGAAGAACGGGCCCAGCAGAGTTTTATTCGCTTCGCCTATCGCCAGGGCAAAGGCTTCAACCCCAACCAGAATGCTGATAACGATTGGATCGCCCACACCGAACGCTTGCTGGCCGGCGTACTCGGAGCCTCATCGACGCGGGCGGTGGTGAAAGCGGCGATTGAAGGGCGGGAAATGCAACTGGAGGACGTGGTCCGTATCGCCGACGAAGCCTCGGAAGTGCTGCAGTTCAACCGCGCTCTGTTGCAAGGTGCCATTGAGAACATCACCCAGGGCATCAGCGTGGTGGACCAGTCGCTCAAGCTGGTGGCCTGGAACCGGCGCTACCTGGAACTGTTCAACTACCCGGACGGCTTGATCAGCGTCGGCCGGCCCATTGCAGACATCATTCGATACAACGCCGAGCGCGGCCTGTGTGGCCCCGGTGAAGCGCAAGTGCACGTGGCGCGTCGCCTGCACTGGATGCGCCAGGGGCGTGCGCACACCTCCGAGCGCCTGTTCCCCAATGGCCGGGTGATCGAGTTGATCGGCAACCCGATGCCCGGCGGCGGGTTTGTCATGAGCTTCACCGACATCACCGCGTTCCGCGAAGCCGAACAAGCGCTGACCGAGGCCAATGAGGGCCTGGAGCAGCGGGTGACCGAGCGCACCCATGAACTGTCGCAACTGAACGTGGCCCTCACCGACGCCAAGGGCGTGGCCGAATCCGCCAGCCAGTCAAAGACGCGGTTCCTGGCGGCCGTGAGCCATGACCTGATGCAACCGCTGAACGCTGCGCGGTTGTTTTCCGCCGCCCTCTCCCACCAGACCGATGGCCTGTCCGGCGAGGCACGGCAGTTGGTGCAGCATCTGGATAGCTCACTGCGCTCGGCCGAAGACCTGATCAGCGATTTGCTGGACATTTCGCGCCTGGAAAACGGCAAGATCAACCCACAACGCCAGCCCTTTGTTCTCAACGAGCTGTTCGACACCCTGGGAGCAGAATTCAAGGCGCTGGCCCAAGAGCAACACTTGCGCTTCCGCTGGCGCGGCAGCCGTTTGCGAGTGGACAGCGACATCAAGCTGCTGCGGCGGATTTTGCAGAATTTTCTGACCAATGCCTTCCGTTATGCCGACGGCCCGGTGCTGCTGGGCGTACGTCGTCGCAAGGGCGAACTCTGCCTGGAGGTCTGGGATCGCGGGCCTGGTATTGCGCCCGATAAACAAAAGGTGATCTTCGAAGAGTTCAAGCGCCTGGACAGTCACCAGACCCGTGCCGAAAAGGGCCTAGGGCTGGGCCTGGCGATTGCCGACGGCCTGTGCCGCGTGCTGGGCCATCGCCTGAGCGTGCGCTCCTGGCCGGGCAAAGGCAGCGTCTTCAGCGTGTGCGTACCGCTGGCCCGTAACCAGACCAGCGTGCAACCCAAGGCGCCCGCAGAAACCGGCCTGCCCTTGAGTGGCGCACGCGTGCTGTGTGTGGATAACGAAGACAGCATCCTGATCGGCATGCGCAGCCTGCTCACGCGCTGGGGCTGTGAAGTCTGGACGGCCGCCAACCAGGCCGAATGCGCGGCATTGCTGGCCGAGGGTATCCGCCCGCAACTGGCGTTGGTGGATTACCACCTGGACCACGGCGAAACCGGTACCGAGTTGATGGGCTGGCTGCGTGCGCAACTGGCCGAGCCGATTCCCGGCGTAGTGATCAGTGCCGATGGGCGACCGGAGATGGTGGCCGAGGTGCATGGGGCGGGGTTGGATTACTTGGCCAAGCCGGTGAAGCCGGCGGCGTTGCGGGCGCTATTGAGCAGACATTTGCCCCTGTAGGAGCGAGCTTGCTCGCGAAAAACGTCAATGATAACGCGTGTTTCCTGAATAAACGCGGCGCCTATGAGTTTTTCGCGAGCAAGCTCGCTCCTACAATTTAGCCCCTTTTATTCCGGGAGATGCGCCACGCCATCCGAATCGGTCATCGCCCGCTCCAGCAGATCCGCCGGCAAGCTCTTGCTGGCGCGGGCACCGAGCAACCTGAGTTGCTCGGTACGGCTGACCAGGTTCCCACGCCCATCCGTCAGCTTGTTGCGCGCCGCGCTGTAGGCCTTGTCCAGCTGTTGTAGCCGGTTGCCCACTTCGTCCAGGTCCTGGATAAACAGCACGAACTTGTCATACAGCCAACCGGCACGCTCGGCAATTTCCCGTGCGTTCTGGCTCTGGCGCTCCTGCTTCCACAGGCTGTCGATCACGCGCAGGGTGGCGAGCAGGGTCGTGGGGCTGACGATTACAATATGGCGGTCGAAGGCTTCCTGGAACAGGTTGGGCTCGGCCTGCAATGCCGCAGAAAAGGCAGCCTCGATCGGTACGAACAGCAGGACGAAATCCAGGCTGTGCAAACCCTCCAGGCGCTTGTAGTCCTTGCCGGCCAAGCCTTTGACATGATTACGCAGGGACAGCACGTGTTGCTTCAAGGCGGCCTGGCCAATCACCTCGTCATCCGCCGCAACGTACTGTTGATAGGCGGTCAAGCTGACCTTGGAGTCGACCACCACCTGCTTGTCGCCCGGCAACATGATCAGCACGTCGGGCTGGAAACGCTCGCCATCCGGGCCTTTGAGGCTGACCTGGGTCTGGTACTCACGGCCCTTCTCCAGGCCCGCGTGCTCCAGCACCCGTTCAAGAATCAACTCGCCCCAGTTGCCCTGGGTTTTCTGGCCCTTGAGGGCGCGAGTCAGGTTGGTGGCTTCGTCCGACAGACGCAGGTTCAATTGCTGCAGGCGCTCAAGCTCTTTGGCGAGGGAAAAGCGCTCACGGGCTTCGTTCTGATAGCTTTCTTCGACACGCTTCTCGAAGGACTGGATACGTTCCTTGAGCGGGTCCAGAAGTTGGCCCAGCCGCTCCTGACTGGTTTCGGCGAAGCGTTGCTCACGCTCGTCGAAGATCTTGCCGGCCAGCTCGGCAAATTGCGCACGCAGCTCGTCCCGTGAGCCTTGCAGGTCGGTGAGTCGTTGCTGATGACTCTCTTGCTGCTCGCGCAATTCGGCGCTCAGGGCAGCGGCCAAGGCGTCAAGGCGACGCAGTTCGGTTTCCTTGGCGCTGCGGTCGAGGTTCCAGGCGTGCGCGGCATCGCGGGCGTTATCGCGGTCGATCTGCAACAACTCGACTTCACGGCGCAGCGCCGCCAGGTCGGCTTGTTTGGCGGCATTGGCCTGGCTGAGGTCACTGATCTCATCGCGACTGGCGTCCAGTTGCGCGGCGAGCCCTTCCTGGGCCAGTTGCGCGGTTGCCAGGCGTTCTTCCAGCAGCTCCCAACCGGTGGTGCGTGCGGTCAGACGCCGCTGGAGTTGCCAGCACAGCGCCAGTAGCGGCACGGCTGCACCCACAAGACCCAAGGCGATACTGGTCCAGTCAAACACCATAGCCATTTCTGCCATCACCGAAAAAGATCAAGGTTAACCAAGCCTAAGGCCGGAGGACAGCTCAGTCTTCGACCTGGCCCAGTTCGCGCTGGGCGCGACGGTCGCCGGCGCGAGCAGCCGAACGCAACAAATCGTGGCCGATGCGCCGGTCACGGGCATTTCCGCACTCGCGGCACATCAGTTGGCCAAGACGGCTCTGAGCGGCCACCACGCCTTCGCGGGCGGGCTGCTTGAGCAAGCGTCCGGCGAGATGCTTGATATTGGTGCTCTGCCCCAGGCGCGGGCTGTCGAGCAGCCACAATGCGACCTTCAAGGAAAAACGCTTGGGTGCGGTAACAGTTTGGGGCGTGTCGGTAACAGAAGGTGATACTGAGCGAAACTTCATAAAGCACTGTGGGGCAGAACGGAAGGCGCGCCACTCTACTCTTTTTTTCGTACAGGTAAAGCTGAAAAAACCGTGCACGCCCGTCCTAGAGCAAGCGCTCGGGACAATCCACAGAAGCTGTGGATAACTCAGTGGACAACCCCCCTAGAACAGGCGCAAAGCCCCATGGAACGGGGGCCGCAGTCAAACTGACGATTTTTTCACCAATAAAAAAAAGCGAGATTTTTCATTGACTTAAATTTTGATTACAGGCAAATGGGCGCACTTGCACACCAGTGAGAGCAGGGTTACACCCTTGGCCACAAATGTGCACAAGTCCCGATCGACTGGTTATATCGGCGGCGTTTTTTGATTCAACACCGGTTAAACATGTTACTGACCGGGCAAACCCGAGGGCTTTTCAAATCCGCCTCGGCTCGCCACACTGCGCCACCGACAATGCAAACCAGTAGGGCCGATGAAAGGAATTCTGTTATTCGCCGGGCTGCTACTGGCCATCTGCGCGACCTCCCTGGGAATCAATGCTGCGCTCCCCTCTCCGGACGGCGCACTGTTCGCCATTGCTATCTTGCTGTCAGCCGCCTTTACCGCCGTGGTCCTGTGCATCGAACTCAGTGACGGAAAGATCAATGACATGCGCGAAGTGATCCACATGATCGAGACCGGCCAGTCCTTGCGATTGACGCTCGCCGCCTATGGGCTGGGGTGCGCCCTGGCCGCGTCCATGACCGTACTGGTCTATCGCGAGTTGCTCGGCGGCTGATCGAAGTTTTTTTGCAATCGGCCTTCCCTTCCCTGTTTCAATCCGTTACTATCCGCGGCGTTAGTACCAAGCTGAAAGTCAATTCTGGTCGAATACGTCCCCTGAACCACATGGGATCGGCCACCTCGATGGTTTCCAGGTATTCCTTGCGACGACACTGCCTTTGAACAAGCAAAGGGTGTCGCGAAGTTCCAATACTCTGACCGAACCAACCTGCAAATTGATCAGGATCTTCACCCCGGGCCCAGAACCTTTGCCCCTGTTGTGTTGCCTGCCCTCCTAAGTACCTACCTGCCAGCCCAAGCGCGCCTAATTCCATAGCGCTTCAAACTGGCTGCTTTGTTCCAGTCGGGTTCTTCGTTTGATCAATGGTGATCAGCGTTACTGGAACGTTTTAACGTTGCACGGTTCTTATCCGTGTCATTTGTAGGAACACCAATAATATGAACGCTCAAATCCACACTCAGGATGCCATTCGCGCCCTCACCAACGCTTTTGCCCCAATGAACTGCCTGATCATGGCTGCTCGCAAAGGCTGCTTCAGCTTCACCCTGGTCAACGAACACGGCATCGCTCGTCACAGCGAACGCCTGTACCCCGATCAATACTCCAGCGCAGAACCGCTGCAGGCCGTGATCGATCGTACCCGTCAGGCACTGACCGCCTGATCGACCCGCGTCGCTGAAACCTCAAAAACCCTGTTTGAACAACAGGGTTTTTTATTGCCTGGAATTTGGCCTTGAGTCCGTGGCGCTAAGTACAAATCGATATAAACGTTATAACCGATTGCAGAAGATGTTTTAAAAACAGTCCTTTACATCAGGAATATGACACTACACTTCAAGTCAAGCGGCATGATCCGCTTACGACGGGCCTGAGATCCGATTCATTGCTGCCAAGCCCCCCTTCTCAGGCTCGTCCACTCTTTGTAAGGACTGAGGCTCGTATGGGTATTGCCGCCAGTGAATTGTGTCGCTATGTGATCCGGCCGACGCTGATGTACCTCGGCCGTCACAGCTCGACAGCCGAATCCCTGCTGCTGGGCATTGCCGCCAGCCAGTCAGAACTGGGCTCGGCGCTGCATGACCGGCGCGGCCATGGCCTCTACAGCATCACCGAACCACGTCACCGCGCCCTCTGGGATGACTACCTGGCCCTTGACCCGGAACGCGCCAGCCTGGTGCGCGGGCTGGCCAGCCAACATGCGTTCCTCAGCGCGCCTCAGTTGGAGTTGACCGTGAACCTGCGCTACGCCACGGCCATCGCCTGGTTACTGGTGGAACAACAACGCCCTGCCCTTCCCGCACCCGGCGATGTGCTGGCCATGGCGCGTATCTGGAAAGAAATATTCCATCCACAAGGCCGCCTGCGAGATTTCACCCAAGCGTGGCAAACCTGTGTAAGCCCCCTGAAACAGGCAGCTTGCTGACCGGGCAAATTGCAAGATTCGGCAAAAAACGGCAATTTTGGTCGGATTGTCCTACAAAACCGCTCTATCTCCTGCATTACAGCCTATAGCGCGATGTGAAATTTATTGATACTTTCCGCAGCGGTGATCACACGGAGTTCTAATAATGAAAAAAGTAATGCTCAAGACCACACTTAGCCTCGCCGTTGCCATGGCATCCTCCCAATTGTTCGCCAGCGGCTTTGCCCTCAACGAACAGAGCGTCAGCGGGATGGGTACCGGTTTCGCAGGTCGCTCTTCTTCTGCCGATGATGCGAGCACTGTGTTCGGTAACCCTGCCGGTATGGCACGCCTGGAAGGCCAACAGATCACCGGTGGCGTTGCAGCCATTGATGCCTCCACCGATATCAGCAATGTCAGCGGCCGCTCCGCTGGCAGCAACAAAGGCGATATGGTGCCTTTCACTGCCGTGCCTTTCGGTTTCTACACCAATAAGCTCAACGACCAATGGGCTGTCGGCTTCGGCGTCTATGCGCCGTTCGGCCTGGTGACCGACTACGAAAGCGGCTTCCAGGGCCGTGGCTTTGGCAGCAAGAGCGAAGTGAAAGTCATCACCTTGCAACCGACCGTCAGCTACGCCTTCAACGACCGCGTTTCCGTGGGTTTTGGCCCGACCATCAACCGCATCGCCGGCACCCTGGAATCGGACCTGACGCTGAACCCTCGAGCGCCAGACACCAATATCAAGATCAAGGGTGACGACACCGCGCTGGGCTTCAACATCGGCGTACTGGTCCAAGCCACCGATACCACCCGTGTCGGCCTGACCTACCACTCCAAGGTCAGCTACAAGCTGGACGGCCACACCGAAGTCACCGCACCGACCGCGACCTCGCCGTTCCTGCGCAGCAACCGCTATGACGCCTCGCTGAAAATCGACACACCTGAGTCCTACGACCTGTCCGTCACTCAAGACCTGACCGACGCGTGGAAACTCTATGCCGGTGCAACCTGGACACGCTGGAGCCGCCTGAAAGACATCACCGTCAAGAACGAAGGCGTCAGCGGCGCTACTGGCGGCGCGCTTGCCCCAGGCCTGGTCAGCACAATCAAGGAAGACCAGAACTGGCACGACACCTGGGCCTACGCCGTGGGTACTTCGTACCAGCTCACCAAGCAAGTGGTACTGCGTACCGGCCTGACATTCGACCAGTCGCCTACCAACAACACGGATCGCTCACCGCGCATCCCGACCGGCGACCGTACTATCTTCAGCCTGGGCCTGGGCTACCAGGTCATGGATAACATGACCATCGACCTGGCCTACTCCTACCTGAAGGAAGAGGACGTCAAGATCTCGCGCTCCAACCAATTGGCCAGCTACAACGCCAAGTATGAAAACAGCGCCAACGGTTTCGGCTTGGGCATGACCTACAAGTTCTAACCGCAGTCGTAAAAAAAAGCCCTGCTCTCCTGTGAAGGAGGCGGGGCTTTTGTTTGGCTGGCGGTCAGGGTTTGGAAGCCAATGCCTGTTCCACCGCCTTGATCAGCTCCGGACTGTCCGGCTTGGTCAGGCTGGAAAAACTGGCAACCAGATTGCCCTGGCGATCCACTACATACTTGTAGAAGTTCCACTTGGGCGCGGCGTCGGCCTGCTGTGCAAGCACCTTGAACAGGTGCACCGCATCCGGCCCCTTGACCTTCTGCGGCTCGGTCATGGTGAAGGTCACGCCATAATTCACGTAGCAGACCTTGGCGGTTTCTTCCCCGGTCTTGGCTTCCTGTTTGAAGTCATCGGACGGCACGCCGATCACTTCCAGACCTTCGCCCTTGTAGCGCTGATACAACGCTTCCAGGCCCTTGAATTGCGGGGCAAAGCCGCAGAAGCTCGCCGTGTTGACGATCACCAAGGGTTTGCCAGCGAATTGCTGGCACAGGTCGATGGATTCCTTGGCCCGCAGCTTGGGCAGTTGGCCCTCCAGCAACGGTGGGCAACTGGCGGCCATCGCCACGCTGCCAATAGCCATCAGGACGGGTACAGCGAGCCAGCGCATCTGCATGTCAAAAGTCCTTGAGTCAGTTCAGACCCACAACTTAGCAGATCGCCATGCCCAGTTGCATCAACGCCAGGCCGCCCCGTTGCCAACCCCACCAGGCCAGCAGCAACAACCCCAGCCCCACAGCCAACAGCATAAGACGCGCTGTCATGCTCATGCCGCCTCCATCTGCGCCTGAATGCGCGCCACCGGCCGCTCACGCACCGGCCAATTCAGCGCGGCGGCAAGCAGGCTGAGCAAAATTGCCACCTGCCAGATCAAATCGTAGCTGCCGGTTCGATCATAGACCACCCCGCCCAGCCACCCGCCGAGGAACGAGCCCAGTTGGTGGAACAGGAACACGATCCCGCCGAGCATCGAGAGGTTGCGCACCCCAAACAGGGTCGCGACGGTGCCATTGGTCAGCGGCACCGTGGACAACCACAGGAATCCCATCGCCATGCCAAACAGATACGCCGTGACTTCGGTGACCGGCGCCCACAGGAACAACACAATCACTACCGCCCGCAACAGATACAAGCCGGTGAGCAGACGCGGCTTGGACATGCGGCCACCGAGCCAACCCGCCGTGTAGGTGCCAAATACGTTGAACAGGCCAATCAAGGCCAGCACCGTGGTGCCCACCGTGGCCGGCAGGTGCTGGTCGACCAGGTACGCCGGCAAGTGCACACCGATAAAAACCACTTGGAAACCGCACACAAAAAAGCCGAAGGACAGCAGCCAGAAGCCGGAGTGGGAGCAGGCCTCTTTCAGCGCTTCGCCCAGGGTTTGCTGGCCCACCGTGACCGCCAGCGGCCGGTCCTTGAGCATGGCGACCAGCGGCAGGATCAACGCCACCATCAAGCCCAGCGCCAGCAAGGCGGCCGACCAGCCCAGCCAACCAATCAAGCCGAGGGTGCCGGGCACCATGGCGAACTGGCCGAACGAGCCGGCGGCGCTGGCAATGCCCATGGCCATGCTGCGTTTTTCTGGCGCAACGGCGCGGCCAACCACGCCGAGAATCACCGAGAACGAGGTGCCGGACAGGCCAATGCCAATCAGCAAACCTGCGCTCAACGACAGTGACCACGCGGAGTCGGACATGCCCATGAGCACCAGGCCGACGGCGTACAACACCCCGCCGACAAACACCGCCTTGGTCGCGCCGAAACGGTCGGCCAAGGCCCCGGTAAATGGCTGCGCCAAGCCCCAGATCAGATTCTGCAAGGCGATGGCAAAGGCAAAGGTTTCACGCCCCCAACCGAATTCGCTGCTCATCGGCGCCAGGAACAGGCCAAAGCCATGCCGTACGCCCAAGGACAACGCCAGGATCAGCGCACTCCCTAAAAGGACCCAACCACTGGTGCGCCACATCGAGGTCATTTCTTATTCTCCGTTCGCGGGTATATACCCGCTTGTAGTCGAACAAACCGCCATTCAGGCGAGTTCATCCAGCAAGGCCAACAACATTTCGCGCTTTTCGGCGCCGAGCTTATCAATCAATTTCTGTTGCGCCGCTTCCCAAGCCGGTAACGCGGCAGTCAGCCGCTCTTGCCCTGTGGCAGTCAACACCACCAGGCGGTTGCGCAAATCGTCACCCTCGACCAACTGCACCAGCCCCTCACCTTCCAGGACGCGCAGGTTGCGCCCCAGGGTGCTGCGATCCAGGCCCATGGCGTCCGCCAGGCTGGAAATGCTCGGCTGGTCGAGACGCTGCAGGTTGCACAACAGAGAATACTGGGCAACGTTGATCCCGAAGCCGTCGAGAGCGCCGTCGTAGTGCCTGCTGACGCCACGGGCAGCGCGTCGCAGGTTGGTGCATAAACATTGGGAGGCAAGCATAGAGCGTGTATATACCCGGAGTTAATCAATTGCAAGAAAGCGTTACAACGCCAGCCCGACCAGCACCGCGACTTCAAGCAGCTCCAGCAGTGCGCCAGCAGTGTCGCCCGTGGTACCGCCCAGACGCTTGACCATCAACTGGCGCAGCCACACGAAACACAGTGCCGCCAGCAACACCGCGATGCCGCCGCTGAAACCGCCGATCAGAATGCAGGCCAACCCGCTGAGGATCAGCACCTGTTGGCCGACAATTCGCGGCAGATGGTCTGACAGTGCCTGACCCAATCCGCCCGCCCGCACATAGCGCGTGCTGAGAAACAGCGCCAGCATCGAAGCGCGTCCGATCAGGGGCGCCAGGATCAACGCGGCGCCATTGTGTTGTTCGATCAATGCCACCAGCGCGCTGAACTTGAGTAGCAGCACCAAGCCCAGGGTGACCACCGCAATCGGGCCGCTGCGCGGGTCTTTCATGATGCTGAGGGTGCGCTCGCGGTCGCCAAAACCACCCAGCCAGGCATCGGCGCTGTCGGCCAGGCCGTCCAGGTGCAGGCCACCGCTGAGCAACACCCAGGCTGTGAGCAGCAACGCGGCGTGCAACAGCAACGGGGCGCCCTGCAACACCTGGTTGAGGCCCCATAACAGCACGCCGAACAGCAACCCAACCAGCGGATAAAACAACAACGAACGGCCCAGTTCTTGAGGTTGCGGCATGCCCGGCAAGCGAATGGGCAGGCTGCTGAGAAATTGCAGGGCGATCCAGAACGGCAGCATCGTCAGAGTCCTTCCTTCAACACACCATCGGCTTCAACCTGCAGGCCGAACAAGGCACCGTGACCCACTTCAACATTCAGCAGTTGCTCACGGGGCAACCCTCGCGCCTGAGCCAGCAGCAGGCGCATCACACCGCCATGACTGACCAACAGCACCCGCTGGCCCGCGTACGCCTGATGCAGCCGGGCGACAGCGCCAAGCACGCGCTCGGAAAACTGGATGACAGGCTCACCCTCCGGCGGCGTGAAGCCATAGGGGTTGGCCCAGAACAAGCCCAGCCCTTCGGCATCGGTATCCATCAACGCGGCCGCACTCTGCCCTTCCCAGGCGCCGAAGTGAAGCTCCTGCAAGTCAGGCTCCAGACTCACCGGCAAATCAAGTTGCGTCCCCAGCTCCCGGGCGAACAGAGCGCAGCGTTGCAGCGGCGAGCTGATCAGCCGATCCCAGGGCCCTTGCCCCACCACTGCGTCGCGCATCTGCTGCCAGCCGTTGGCGGTCAGCGCATCGTCCAGGCTGCCACGCAGGCCGCCGCCCAGCTCGGTTTCGCCGTGGCGCAGCAGGTCCAGGCGCAAGGTCATGCGGGGCGATCCGCCACGGCGGCTTCGGCGAAGGTCGCCATCTGCCCGTGCAGCGCGCATGCCAGACGCAACAAGGGCACCGCCAACGCCGCGCCGCTGCCTTCGCCCAGCCGCAGGCCCAGTTCCAGCAACGGTTGCGCATCGAGGCTGTGCAGCACATGGCGATGACCCGGCTCGGCACCCCGATGGCCGAACACCAGCCATTCGCGGCATGCCGGGTTCAAGCCCACCGCCACCAGCGCGGCCACGCTGCAGATGAACCCATCCACCAGCACCACCATGCCTTCCTGGGCGCAGGCCAGGTAGGCGCCAACCAAGGCTGCAATTTCAAAACCGCCGAGATTGAACAGGGTTTGCAACGCATCGCCGCGCTGACCGGCGTGCAACGCCAAGGCGCGCTCGATGACCGCGACCTTATGGCTGACCCCTGCGGCGTTCAAACCGGTACCAGGGCCTGTAAGGTCAGTGACCTGGCAATCCAGCAATGCGCAGGCCAAGGCACTGGCGGCGGTGGTGTTACCGATGCCCATCTCGCCGCCGATAAACAGCTGCGCGCCGCCTGCCAGGGCGCGGTGTGCGCTGTCTCGCCCGGCTTGCAGGGCCAGTTGCCCCTGAGACTGAGTCATCGCCGGGCCATGCACGAAATTGGCCGTGCCCGCGCCGATATTCAGGTGACGAACGCCGGGCAAATCCAGGGACGGCGTGACCGTCCCAAGGTCAACCACTTCCAATTGCGCTTCCAGTTGCCGCGCCAACACACTGATTGCCGCACCACCGGTGACAAAGTTTTGCAGCATCTGCCCGGTCACCGCCTGGGGAAATGCCGACACGCCTTCAGCGACCACGCCGTGATCGCCGGCAAAAATCACGATCCACAGGTGATCCACCGACGGTTTGACCTGGCCCTGCAAACCCGCCAACCGCACCGCCAGGGCCTCCAACTGGCCGAGGGAGCCAGCGGGCTTGGTCAACTGCTGCTGACGCGCCAGCGCCTGTTCGTGGGCTGTGGCATTCACCGTCTTGCAGGGGTTGAGCCACCAGGAGTCGGTCATAACGCAGTACCTTTCAAAGTCAGGGGCAGGCCGGCAACCGTCAGCACAACGCGCTGACATTGCTCGGCCAAGGCTTGATGCAGCCAACCGGCTTCATCCACATAACGGCGAGTCAATTCGCCCAGCGGCACGACACCCAGACCGGTCTCGTTGCTGACAAAAATGATTTCCCCCGGCAGCGAAGCCAGGGTTTGCAACAGTTGATCACGCTCGCACGCAAGGCGCGCCGGGTCTTCGAGCATCAGAAGATTGGTGAGCCATAAGGTCAGGCAATCCACCAGCAGGCAGCGATCAGTGGCGGCGTTTTCCTGTAGCACACGCGCTAGGTCGATGGGCTCTTCAACCAGGCCCCAATGGTCGGGACGACGCTGGCGGTGCAAAGTGACACGCTCGTTCATCTCACCGTCGAGCGGCTGGCTGGTGGCGATATAAATGACGGCAAGCCCGCTCTCTGCGGCAAGCTTTTCGGCCAGGCGGCTCTTGCCCGAACGGGCGCCGCCGAGGATCAATTGATACATGCAAAGGCCTCTGACAAACAATGTGGGAGCGGGTTTGCTCGCCAATTAGGGTGCATCAGTGAATGCACCTATGGCTGACCCACCGCATTCGCGACGGTCTGACAGCCGGCGCATATCCATCTGATGCTCCGCAATCCAAATGTGGGAGCTGGCTTGTCGGGTCGCCGCATCGCTGCGAAGACGGCCTGACAGCCAACTGGGATGTTGGATTAGACCGAGTGCATATCCGTTATGTAGGTAACGGCCACTTAGGGTTCCGCCCTGACGGCGGCTCACTTTTGAAAAGCGCAAAAGTAAGCAAAACGCTCTTGCCCCACCACTCGGCACCTCGCCTAGGCTCGGTGTGCCCGTAATCCGACAGGGATTTTGGGGGCCGCCGCCACGCGCCATCCATGGCGCGGGGCGGCTAAACCGGCATCCCTGCCGGTTTACCCCCCAAATCCCTGTCGAATTCCGGCCAGCGTGGTTTAACGGGGCGCCTAAGATCAAAAGCAGATCAAGAGCGGCTCGCTTCGCATCGTGGTTACCGTTGAGCACTACAGCGTTGTGTAGATACACATGGCTATCGCAGGCAAGCCAGCTCCCACAGTTGGATGGTGTGAACACCGTCAGATCCCACATAGCTTGCGCAACAAATCGGTGTCCAAGTGGTGCTCCACCAAGTCCGCCAACCGCTCGATATCGCGCTCGCGCAAGCCGTGATAATCCACCTCTTGCACATCCTGCAACCCGGCCCAACGCAGCAACGCGCTGCACGCAGCCGGGGTCTCGAACAGGCCGTGCAGGTAGGTGCCTAGAATTTGCCCATCAGGGCTCTGCGCGCCATCGCTGCGGCCATCGTCCAGCAGTACCGCAGCGCTTGCCAAGGCAGCGCCGCAAGTCACCCCCGCATGGATTTCATAACCGCTGACGTCGGCATCTTCCAATACCAGACGCCCACGCACATTGCGCAGTTGTTTCTCTTGTTCCAGGGTTGTGCTGAACGCCAGCAACCCAAGGCCGGCACTGGAGCCCGCAAGCCCCTCCAGGCCCAATGGGTCATGGACTTGCTCGCCGAGCATCTGCAAGCCGCCGCAGATCCCCAGTACCTTGCCGCCATAACGCAGATGCCGCGCCACGGCAGTATCCCAGCCGTTGGCACGCAGATAGGCCAGGTCACTGCGCACGCTTTTCGAGCCCGGCAGGATGATCAGGTCAGCAGCAGGTATCGCCTGGCCCGGCCCGACGAACTGCAAGTCCACCTGGGGGTGCAAGCGCAGCGGGTCGAAGTCGGTATGGTTGCTGATGCGCGGCAGCACCGGCACCACCACCTTGAGCACCTGGGCGGCCTTGTCGATCTGGCGCTGGTCGATGCCGTCTTCCGCCTCCAGGTGCAGGTCCATCACGTAGGGCAGCACGCCGACTACCGGTTTGCCGGTCCGCGCTTCGAGCCAGTCCAGGCCTGGTTGCAGCAACGCGATATCGCCGCGAAAACGGTTGATGATGAAGCCCTTGACCCGGGCCTGCTCACTGGGCGACAGCAGCTCCAGGGTGCCGACCAGATGGGCGAACACGCCGCCGCGGTTGATGTCCGCGATCAACAGCACCGGGCAGTCCACCGCTTCGGCGAAGCCCATGTTGGCAATGTCATTGGCACGCAGGTTGATCTCGGCCGGTGAGCCCGCGCCTTCGACGATCAACACCGGGTAGGCCTGGCTCAAACGCGTGTGGGAGGCCAGCACCGCTTGCATCGCAATGGCTTTGTAGTCGTGATAGGCCACAGCATTCATGCTGGTGACAGCACGGCCATGGATGATCACTTGGGAGCCAGTGTCGCTGTTGGGCTTGAGCAACACCGGGTTCATGTCGGTGTGGGGTGCCAGGTTGGCAGCCTGGGCCTGCACCGCCTGGGCACGGCCGATCTCGCCGCCTTCGGCGGTCACCGCGCTGTTGAGCGCCATGTTCTGCGGCTTGAACGGCGCCACCGCGACGCCCTGGCGTACCAGCCAGCGACACAGCGCAGTCACCAGGGTGCTCTTACCGGCGTCGGAGGTAGTGCCCTGCACCATCAACGTGGTCATGTGGCGTCCTTGTAGGCGGCCAGGGCTTCGTCAAGGCGCAGCCAGTCGGCGTCGGTGCCGGGCAGGCCCAAGCGCACGCTGCTGTTGTGCACAAACAAGCGCAGCAGGATGCCGCGTTGGGCCATGAACTCGTACAGCCGTTCAGCGTGGGGGGTAATCAACCACTGGAACAATGCGCAGCCACCGTGAGGTTGAAGGCCGCGGCGCTCAAGCAACTCGAACAGACGCTGGCCGGCTGCGATGCAACGACTGCGCTGGCGCGCATGCCCGTCGGTGTCGCGCAGGCACACTTGGCCCAGCACCCGCGTCGGACCACTGACAGCCCAGGGCCCGACCTGTTCGGCCAACAGCTTGAGCAACTTGCGCTCGGCCAGCACAAAGCCCAGGCGCACGCCGGCCAGGCCGAAGAACTTGCCGAATGAGCGCAGCACGATCAAGCCGACCTGATCGGCATGGCTGGCCAGGCTCAAGTCCGGGGTCACGTCAATGAATGCCTCGTCCACCACCAGCCAGCCACCGCGCTGGGCCAGCCGCGCATGCCAGTCCAGCAGGCGTTGCGGGCTCAGGCTCAAGCCGGTGGGGTTGTTGGGGTTGACCACGACCAGCACGTCGAGGCTGTCGAGAAAGAAGTCGACTTCCTGCTCCTGCACTTCACGCACCACATAACCGGCACGGCGCCAGGCTTCGGCGTGCTCGGCGTAACAGGGCGAAAGCACGCCGACCTTACCGGAACGACGCAGTCGCGGCAGCAGTTGGATCGCTGCCTGGGAACCCGGCACCGGCAGCAACGGGCCGGCACCGTAATACTCGCTGGCAGCCTTCTCCAAGCCGTCATCGGTTTCCGGCAAGCGCGCCCAGGCACGCAAGGGAATCTCGGGAATCGGCCACGGCCAGGGCGCCAGGCCGCTGGACAGGTCGAGCCAATCCGCTTCGGCAATGCCGTACTCAATCGCGGCCTTACGCAGCCGACCACCATGTTCAAGCATAGATTTGCGCCCCCACGCACAGGACCAGCAGCCACAGCCATACGCCGCGCTGCACCAGTTGCCAGCCGCGATCAATGGAATCGGCGTCGGCCGGCGGGCCTTCGCCCAATAGCGGGCGCTGATGCACCTCGCCGTGATAAATCGCCGCGCCGCCGAGTTCCACACCCAAGGCTCCGGCCCCTGCCGCCATCACCGGGCCGGCGTTGGGGCTGTCCCAGGTCGGGCCCTGGGTGCGCCAGCATTTGAGCGCCAGGCGGGTTTTACCCAATAGCGCGTAGGTTAAAGCCACCAAGCGCGCAGGAATATAGTTGAGCACATCATCGATCCTGGCGGCTGCCCAGCCGAAGCGCTCAAAGCGCTCATTGCGATAGCCCCACATGGCGTCCAGGGTGTTGCTCAGACGATAGAGCACCACGCCCGGCACACCGGCCACCACGAACCAGAACAACGCGGCGAATACCGCATCGCTGCCGTTCTCCAGCACCGATTCGGTGGCTGCGCGCGCGACTTCAGTACGGTCCAGTTCGCTGGTCTGGCGGCTGACCAGGTAACTCACACGCGTGCGCGCTTCGTCCAGGTCATCACGGCGCAGAGCCTGGGCCACTGGCATCACGTGCTCGCCCAGGCTGCGCATGCCCAAGGCGCAGTACAGCGCCAGGATCTCCAGCAGCCAGCCGATATAAGGCGCCCAAGACAACGCCGTGGCCAGCAGGGTCAGCGGCACCACCGCGATAAACCACGCGGTCACACCATGGCTGCGCCAGCCACGCCCGCCAGTATTGAAACGTTGCTCGATGCGCCCGGCGAAATTGCCGAACGCCACCAGCGGATGCCAGCGCCTGGGCTCACCCAGCAGCGCATCCAGCGCCACCGCAGCGACACACAGCAAGGCCACACTCATTGACTCACTCCCCACTTGTTTTCATACAGCATGTCACTTAGCGGTCGCGGCTCGGCCCAGCCCTCGAGCTGCAACATCGGTGCCGGGTAAAACTCTGCCACCGGGCCCAGGCACAACACTGCCAGGGGCTTTGCACCGGGTGGCAAACCCAGCAACTCGGCCAGGGCCTGGGGGTCGAACAGCGAAACCCAGCCCATGCCCAACCCTTCCACGCGCGCCGCCAGCCACAGGTTCTGGATGGCGCAGGAGAGCGAGGCCATGTCCATTTCCGGCAAGGTGCGGCGCCCGAAGATGTGGCGCTCGCGATCGTCCATCAAGGCGGCGACCAGTACCTCGGCGCAGTCGCTGATGCCTTCGACCTTGAGCTTCATGAACGCATCGGAGCGCTCGCCCAAAGCTTCGGCGGTGCGCACGCGCTCTTCTTCCACCAACTGTTGAATCTGGCTGCGCAACGAACGGTCGCTGATGCGGATAAAACGCCACGGCTGCATCAGGCCGACACTGGGCGCCTGGTGCGCGGCGTGGAGCAGGCGTTGCAGCAGTTCAGGCGCGACGCTGCCACCGCGGAAGTGGCGCATGTCGCGGCGTTCGGCGATGGCGCGATAGACGGCCTCGCGATCGGCTTGGGGGAAAGCGTTGTCAGTCATGGCCTCATCGGGGGCAAGCCCCCTCCCACATTTGGAATGCATTCCCCTGTGGGAGCTGGCTTGCCTGCGATAGCTGTCTCAAGGTCAGGCGCAAACAACGCGGCCACCGCGCCAGGATTCGACGGAAAATAAAAGTGCACATAGGACGCCGTCATCCGCCCCTGTCGATAGACCGCTTCGGCACCGCGCCCGCCGTTAGGGCTAAGCCCACGGGCAATCGGCGCCCATTCGGTACTGGTCAGAGAATGATGATAGGTATGCCCACGCAAGGTCCCCTCCGGCAGCTCGACACTTTGCAGCGCCAGGGCCGCGAGTTTCTTCTGCATCACCGCATCGCCTTGCAACAAGCCAACCAGTTCGGCGCGTGTACCGTCCACATCGGTCAAGGAGTCGAGCAGATAGAGCATGCCGCCACATTCAGCGAGCAGTGGCTTGCCAGCGGCGTGATGAGCACGAACTGCGCCCAGCATCGAGGTATTGGCCGACAATGCCTGGTGGTGCAGTTCCGGATAGCCGCCGGGCAGATAGAGGCTGTCAGCTTGAGGCAATTGGCGATCATGGATCGGTGAAAAGAACTTCAACTCGGCGCCCATCGCCCGCAGCAAATCCAGGCTGGCGCCGTAGGTAAAGGCAAAGGCTTCGTCACGGGCCACGGCAATCCGCACACCGGCCAGCAAGGGCTCGGCCTCGACCACTTGCGGCGCGGCAAAGGTCACCGGCGGCGGCAGGGCCACTTCGCAACTGCTTCCCAACGCCTGGGCGGCAGCATCCAAGCGTATGTCAAGGTCATTCAGTTCGCTGGCTTGCACCAGGCCCAGGTGGCGGCTGGGCAGTTCGATGCCGGTCTCACGGGATAACGCGCCGTACCAACGCAAGCCCTCGGTGAGGCTGCCTTCAAGCAATTGCGCATGGCGCAGGGTGCCGACGCGATTGGCCAGCACGCCGGCGAACGGCAGGTCGGGCTGATAGCGCGCCAGCCCCAGGGCCAGGGCGCCGAACGTCTGGGCCATGGCGGTGCCATCGATCACGCCCAGCACCGGTACACCGAAGTGCCGCGCCAGGTCAGCGCTGGAAGGCGTGCCGTCGAACAGGCCCATCACGCCTTCGATGAGGATCAGGTCAGCCTCCCCCGCTGCCTCCCAGAGCAGGCGGCGGCTTTCCTGCTCGCCCACCATCCACATGTCCAACTGGTACACCGGCGCGCCACTGGCACGCTCGTGGATCATCGGGTCGAGAAAGTCCGGCCCGCATTTGAACACGCGCACCTTGCGTCCCAGGTTGCGGTGCAAACGGGCGAGCGCGGCGGTGACCGTGGTTTTGCCCTGGCCGGACGCCGGAGCGGCGATCAATACGGCCGGGCAATGACGGGGCTGATTCAAAGTTCGACGCCTTTCTGTGCCTTGATACCGGCCTGGAACGCGTGCTTGAGCATGCCCATTTCGGTGACGGTGTCGCCCATTTCGATCAGCTCAGGCTTGGCGCCACGGCCGGTGACCACCACATGCTGCATGGGGGGGCGGGCTTGCAGGTCGCTGAGTACCTGGTCCAGGTCAAGGTAACCGTGCTTGAGGGCGATGTTCAATTCGTCCAGCACCACCAAGCCGATAGAGGGGTCATTCAACATGGCCCGGGACACCGCCCAAGCCGCTTCGGCAGCGGCGATATCGCGCTGGCGATCCTGGGTTTCCCAGGTGAAGCCTTCGCCCATCACATGAAAGTGCACCTGCTCGGGGAAGCGGCGGAAAAACAATTCTTCGCCGGTGCTGTTACGCCCCTTGATGAACTGCACCACACCGCATTGCATGCCATGCCCCATGGCCCGGGCCAACATGCCGAACGCCGAACTGCTCTTGCCTTTGCCATTGCCGGTCAGCACCAGCAGCAGGCCGCACTCATTGGGGGAATTGGCGATGCGCTCGTCAATCACGGCTTTTTTGCGCAGCATGCGCGCCAAGTGGCGTTCGTCGCGGTCGGGGGAATCAGTCATGGCAGCTCTCCGTTGGGGCTGGACAAAAACGGCGGGCAGGAAAAAGAAAAAACAGACAGCCAAGCATCGCCCACCGTGATGCTGTTGGATGATCCAGGCCGGTCTCCGGGCTCATGAGTGGCGCTTTTGATAGCAAGCAGCCGAGGGTGCGCCTTCCCATATCGCACGCGATACAGTGGCAAACAGCACCGTCTTGACTCATTTACCGTTGCGGGGGCAGCGCCGGAATCGCGGCGGCACTGTGTACAAGTGCGCTCACTCACCGGCTTCCCTGTTTCACTCTGTCGACGCGCGCGCCACAGAGCACCTGGAACAAGCCGCGAAGGTTAGTGGGTTGGGGGTGGAGCGTCAATTAAAGCTGGCCTTGTACTTGAACCATCTGCCGTTCGTGCTTCTCTACCCCTACAGGTATCAAGGAGAAAACCATGCCTAAAACCCGACTCGCCCTACTGATCATGCTTGCAGGCAGCCTCGCCGCGTGCGGCGAAAGCTCGACCCTGCAGGTCGCCGATGGCACCGGTCCCTCGCCCAAGTTGCCGGAGCCGAACAAGACGCTGATCCCCACCGTCAATATCGCCCCGGCCATCGGCTGGCCCGAAGGCGCCAAGCCCATCGCCGCCGCCGGTACCCAAGTGGCCGCGTTCGCCGAAGGCCTGGATCATCCGCGCTGGCTCTACGTGCTGCCCAACGGCGACGTGCTGGTGGCCGAGACCAATGCACCGCCCAAGCCGGACGATGCCAAAGGCGTACGTGGCTGGGTGATGGAAAAGGTCATGGATCGCGCTGGCGCCGGGGTGCCGAGCCCGAACCGTATTACCTTGCTGCGCGATGCCGACCATGACGGTGTGGCAGAAACTCGCACGGTGTTCCTGGAGAACCTCAATTCGCCGTTTGGCATGACCTTGGTAGGCAACGACCTGTATGTGGCCGATTCGGATAAGTTGCTGCGCTTCCCCTATCAGCCGGGTGAAACCGCAATCACAGCCCCAGGCGCCAAGGTAGTGGACTTACCGGGCGGCCCCTTGAACCACCACTGGACCAAAAATGTGGTGGCCAGCCAGGACGGCAGCAAGCTGTACGTGAGCGTCGGCTCCAACAGCAACGTCGGCGAAAACGGCCTGGAAGCCGAACAGGGCCGCGCCGCCATTTGGGAAGTCGACCGCGCCAGCGGCCAACACCGCATTTTTGCCTCCGGCCTGCGCAACCCCAACGGCATGGCGTGGGAGCCACAGAGCGGCAAGCTGTGGACGGCGGTCAACGAACGCGATGAGATCGGCAGTGACCTGGTGCCGGATTACATCACCTCGGTCAAGGATGGCGGCTTCTACGGCTGGCCCTTCAGTTATTACGGCCAGCATGTGGATGTGCGTGTCACCCCGCAGAACCTGGACATGGTCGCCAAGGCCATCGCTCCCGACTATGCGGTAGGCCCTCATACTGCGTCGCTGGGGCTGACCTTCGCCGAGGGCAGCAAACTGCCCGCTCCCTTCAGTAATGGCGCATTTATCGGCCAGCATGGTTCCTGGAACCGCAAGCCGCACAGTGGCTACAAGGTGATTTTCGTGCCCTTCGAAGGGGGCCAGCCGAAAGGGCAACCGGTGGATGTGCTGACGGGGTTTCTTGATAGCGATGAGAAAGCCATGGGCCGGCCGGTCGGCGTGGTGATAGATCAGCAGGGGGATTTGCTGGTGGCCGATGATGTGGGCAATAAGGTTTGGCGAGTGTCGGCTGTTAAGTAAATCGCCACACACCAATGTGGGAGCGGGCTTGCCCGCGATTACGGTGGCCCAGCCAACCAATCCGTTGACTGACACACTGCATTCGCGGGCAAGCCCGCTCCCACATTTTGGAGTTTTATTGATTCAGGGGTTACGCGCCAGATTTCCTGGCAACACGCGCTTGGCGCTCAGGTAGGCATTCTGCCAATACGCTTTGGATAGCGTATCCAGCTTCACCGTACCGCCGGTTTGAGGCGCGTGTACGAAGCGGCCCTCCCCCACATAGATGCCCGCATGGCTGACCCGCGAACCACCACCGGTGGCGAAGAACAGCAGGTCGCCGGTTTGCAGGTTTTGTTCGCTGACGTCCTGGGCACGCATCACGATCAATTCACGGGTGGTGCGCGGCAATGAGATGCCGGCAGCGTCGCGGAATACAAAGCCGATCAGGCCACTGCAATCAAACCCCGAGTCCGGTGTGTTGCCGCCCCAGCGGTAAGGTGTGCCGACCAGGCCCAGCGCACGAAAGAGCACGTCTTCGGCAGCAGGCGAGAAATTCTGGGTGGCATAGTTGAACACCGGCTTAGGCTTGACCGCGACGGGCGCGGGCGGCGGTGTACGGCTGGCGCAGGCGCTGAGCAGCGCGGCGCAAACAATAAGCATCAGGCGGGCCGAGGTCGACATGTGCAGAACAATCCTGGTCTGGATGCGGCTTTCGCTGCCGAACGTTGAAAACCAGAACGCGCAAGCAAAGCTCGCGCGAACGGATGACAACAATGTCCAGGGATTCTAGCGCTTACACGTCAAACTTCAAGTATCACTTTAACTTTACTTACTAGCGGTAACCGTAGTCGGAGCCATGGCGAGTGCACGCTTGGCTTCGATGAAGGTTTTGCTCCAGTAGCTGTCACCCAGGTTATCGACCCGAACACCACCACTGCGGCGGCTGCTGGAGTGGATAAATTGGTTATCGCCCAGGTAGATACCGGCGTGACTGACACGACCGCGGCCACTGGTACTAAAGAAAAGCAGATCACCGGGCTTGAGGTTGTTGCGTGCGACCAACGGTGCATTCACGTTGATCATCTCGCGTGTAGAGCGCGGCAGATTCATGCCGGCTTCTTCACGAAACAGGTAGCCAATGAAACCACTGCAATCAAAACCGGCTTCCGAGGTGCCGCCGAAACGGTAACGGGTACCGATCAAGGACATGCCGCGCTCAAGGATGCTGTCGGCCAGAAGAGGGAGTTGGTAAGGCTTGCTGTCAGAGAACTCGGCGAGTTCTTTTTCGGTTGCCACCTCTTCTTCATAAACAGAAGCAGACTGTGCAGCAACGAACTTTGCCTGATTTTGAACCTGTGGTTTTTGCTGTTCTGCCACCTGCTGAGGGTGGGAGGCGCAGCCAAACAACAGGGTAACGAGTGCGAGAGGCACGAGGGGTGCGAAGCGATTTAGCATGGGCACGACCGTGGCTGATGTGTAAAGAAGCCGAGACTATGCCCTCTATCACATCGATTTGCAAATTCAATCGCGATCTATGTGACTTATCGTTTCGACTATGCCATCTAAGCCGTGATTCCATTTTTCGGTTCAGTTGCGTAGCCCCTCGGGCTCAAACGCAGGTTTTCTGACGCCTTGAAAATGCCGACACACGGAAAATCAAGACCTTACCAGCCCAAGGTTTCTTTCAGGAAAGGGATCGTCAATTTTCTTTGTGCCTGCAAGGAAGCCTGGTCGAGTTGCTCAAGCAAATCGAACAGCGCGCTCATGCTGCGGGTGCCACGGGTGAGGATAAAGTGCCCGACTTCGTCGGTCAGGTGCAGGCCACGACGGGAAGCGCGCAGTTGCAGCGCACGCAGCTTGTCCTCATCGGATAACGGGCGCATCTGGAAGATCAACGCCAGGGTCAGGCGCGACTTGAGATCAGCCAGCTTCACCGGCAGTTCACGCGGCGAGGTGGACGCAGCGATCAGCAAGCGCCGGCCGCTATCGCGCAAGCGGTTGAACAGATGAAACAGCGCCTCTTCCCACTCCGGCTTGCCGGCCACTGCCTGCAGGTCGTCGAGACACACCAGTTCATATTGCTCAAGGTTATCGAAGATGCCGATCCCGCGGTCCATCAACTCGGCCAAGGGCAGGTAGACCGCCGGCTCGCCCGTCTGCTCGAAGCGCAGGCACGCGGCCTGCAGCAGGTGGGTACGCCCCACGCCATGCTTGCCCCACAGATAGATCAGGCTTTCAGTCCACCCGGCGTCGGCTTCGCAAAGCCGCTCCACATAGCCGAGTGCAGCGGCATTGGCGCCTGGGTAGTAGTTGATAAAGGTAGCGTCATCACGCAGACGCACACCTAGGGGCAGCTGAATCGGTTTCATGCTGACTGAACGGCTCCCATCGAACCGTTAGTGGCCTCTATGTAAAGTTTGCAAAGTTTATACCCGTGACGCCGGGCGCACAATGCAGCAGACCACAAGCAAAATCAAAGGTTTGCGTTAACTCGGCGGTTTTACGCAGTTTGTTTGACGCACCCCGGCGCCAGAAACAACAAACCCGGCCAGGGCCGGGTTTGTGACACCGCGATTACAACTCGGGCTCATCCACCCCGGTATACACGTCCGAATCCTTGTACAGGTCGTGCACATGGCGTACCAGCACCATGATCACCGCCGCCACCGGCAGCGCCAACAGGATGCCGGTGAAGCCGAACAGCTCGCCACCCGCCAAAATCGCAAAGATCACTGCCACAGGGTGCAGGCCGATCCGATCACCCACCAGCAGTGGCGTCAGCACCATGCCTTCCAAGGCCTGGCCCACCATGAACACTGCGACAATCCCCAGCATCGGGTACAGGTCGCCGCCGAACTGGAACAGCCCGGCCACCAGCGCCGCGCCGATGCCGATCACAAAGCCCATGTAGGGCACGATGGCCGCCAGGCCCGCGATCAAGCCGATCAACAGCCCCAGCTCCAAGCCGATCGCCATCAGGCCGGCAGCGTAAATCACCCCCAGGGCCAGCATCACCAGCAACTGGCCACGCACGAACGCACCCAATACCTCATGACACTCCGCTGCCAGGGAAACAACACGCTCTTCCCGGTCGCGGGGGAGCAGGCTGCGGATCTTGGCCATCATGATGTCCCAGTCTCGCAGCAGGTAGAACGCCACCACCGGGATCAGCACCAGGTTGGTCAACCAACCGATCAGCGCCAGGCTCGACGCAGTCGCCTGGCTGAGCACCACCGTGACGATATCGGTGGTCTTGTCCATGTGCTCGCTGATAGCTGCCTTGACCTTGTCGAACTTCCAGAAGCCATCCGCCAGCCCGAACTTGGACTGGGCCCACGGCATCGCCGTGTGCTGCAACCAGTCGAGCATCTGCGGCGCCAGCTCATAGAGGCGAAACAGCTGCTTGGCCAACATCGGCACCAATATCAACACCAGCGCCGTGATGATCAACGTGAACAGCGCAAACACCGTGATCACGCCCCAGGTGCGCGACATGCCGACTTTTTCCAGGCGATCCACCACGGGATCGAACAGATAGGCGAGCAGTAGCGCCACCAGGAACGGCGTCAGGATCGAATGCAGCAAGAACACAAAACCGCACAGCAGGACAATCCCGCCAAGCCACACCCAACGACGCGTATCCGCCATAAACCACTCCATCTGTTTTTTACGCCCTTCTTCTATATAGAAGGAGGACCACTAGTTACCAACGAAAACGCAGTTGCGCCTGGGGCTCAGATGCAACAGCCGGTTGCGTGCCATCGATCACGGCTGGCTGGGCCGGGGCTTCGCCAGCAGGAATTTCCTGCAGCTTGGCCAGGCTCAATTGAGTCCGCAATTGTTCGGCGCTGCCATTGACGCGATACACAATCCGGTTGCCATCCACCCACTGCGGCTGGCCGCCAAAGGGCTCCAGCAAACGACCCAGGGCGGCGTAGCGCTCAAGGTTCATGCCTTGTACTTCAAGCAATTGCTCAGTGCTCACGCCCGGCTTGACTGCAAAGCGTGGCGCCAGCTTTTGGCTGACCGCCAGCAATACCGCATCGGCGAGCGCAGCCGTGTCAGCGCCTTGGGCGGTGCCCTCCTCAGCCTTGTCGCCCAGCCACAGGCGCCATTTGGCCTGCCATTGACTGCCTTCCTGGCGCGCATGCACCGCCAGCAAAGCATCGGCACCGTAACGCTCGGAGGCTGCGCGCAAAGGCGTGGCGTCGGGGCTTTCAAGATTCGGCGCGGTGGCGACTACCTGTTCATCCAGGTCTCCCAACGGCAAGCGCAGCGGCAGACCCCTGTGTTGCGCGGCTCGGCGCAGGGCCTGGGCAACGGCCTGGCCATCGCCGACCAGGCTGCTGCCTTCAGTTGAATCGTTCAGCCACCAACCCAGGATCGACGGCCGGTTGCTGCCCCAGATCGACAGGCCGGCATCACGCAATGCGCGGTCGGTGCTGACCGGGTCGAAGTCCACTTGCAGGCTTTCCGGCGGGCCGGCGTCGTAGCCGTACTGGCTGATGATTTGTTGCGGGTCTTTGCGGATCGCTGCCAGGCCCGGGCCATCGGCGGCCTTGGCGTCGCCGGTCAGGCGGATCACCAGGGTCTGCACGGCACGCTGGGTGGCCTGGTCGCGCTCTTGGGGCGACTGGCTGCTGACCGGTTCAAGTACTTGATAGAGGCCATTGAGGGTTTCGGCATGACTCGCCAGGCTGACCAACGACAAACAGCCCACAAAGAAGAATTTACACAGACGCATGGAAGATTCCCGAACGACAAATTTAGCGGTTGGAACAGACCGCGTGATCTCGGTTTGGCAAGGCTGTGACACAGCGACCGGTAAAACATTCACAGGGTCCCGGTAAGTTTTCATACTGTCATAACGCTAGCGAGCTCAAGGCTATACCTTAATACGCACGATTACCGGCCCGATTTGCATTTTTTTGAGCTCATATGCCCTGCCCGTCGGCCCGAGGATGGCCGCTGCCCCTCAAGCCTGATAAAATCGCGCGCCTTCGCAGACCGTCAACGGCAGGGCCCTTTCCAAAAGCCCCCGCCCGCCCGGTCGTTACCCAGAAATCCCCCCTAAAGGCCTGGATCATGAGCAAGCAACCCTCCCTGAGCTACAAGGACGCCGGTGTAGACATCGACGCCGGTGAAGCATTGGTCGAACGCATCAAGAGCGTCGCCAAGCGCACTGCGCGCCCTGAAGTCATGGGTGGCCTGGGCGGTTTTGGCGCCCTCTGCGAAATCCCGGCCGGCTACAAGCAGCCTGTACTGGTGTCCGGCACCGACGGCGTAGGCACCAAGCTGCGCCTGGCCCTGAACCTGAACAAGCACGACAGCATTGGCATCGACCTGGTCGCCATGTGCGTCAACGACCTGGTGGTGTGCGGCGCCGAGCCGCTGTTCTTCCTCGACTACTACGCCACCGGCAAGCTCAATGTCGAGACCGCGACCCAGGTCGTGACCGGCATCGGCGCCGGCTGCGAATTGTCGGGTTGCTCCCTGGTCGGCGGTGAAACCGCTGAAATGCCAGGCATGTACGAAGGCGAAGACTACGACCTGGCCGGCTTCTGTGTCGGTGTGGTGGAAAAAGCCGAGATCATCGACGGCTCCAAAGTAGCTGCTGGTGACGCCCTGCTCGCCCTGCCATCGTCCGGCCCGCACTCCAACGGCTACTCGCTGATCCGCAAGATCATCGAAGTGTCCGGCGCCGACATCGAGAACATCCAGCTCGACGGCAAGCCACTGACCGACCTGTTGATGGCGCCCACCCGCATCTACGTCAAGCCACTGCTCAAGCTGATCAAGGACACCGGCGCCGTCAAGGCCATGGCCCACATTACCGGTGGCGGCCTGCTGGACAACATCCCGCGCGTACTGCCAAAAGGTGCCCAGGCGATCGTCGACGTGGCCAGCTGGCAGCGCCCGGCAGTCTTCGATTGGCTGCAGGAAAAAGGCAACGTCAACGAAACCGAAATGCACCGCGTGCTGAACTGCGGCGTAGGCATGGTGATCTGCGTCGCGCAGGAACACGTTGAAACCGCGTTGAACGTGCTGCGTGAAGCCGGCGAACAACCTTGGGTCATTGGCCAGATCGCCACTGCTGCCGAAGGCGCAGCCCAGGTTGAACTGAAGAACCTCAAGGCTCACTGATGCCCCAGACCTGTGATGTCGTGGTGCTGCTTTCCGGCACCGGCAGTAACTTGCAGGCCCTGATCGACAGCACGCGCACCGGCGACAGCCCGGTGCGCATCGCTGCGGTGATTTCCAACCGCAGCGACGCCTACGGTCTGCAACGCGCCCGTGACGCGGGTATCGATACTCGCTCCCTGGATCATAAGGCGTTCGACGGTCGCGAGGCCTTCGACAGCGCCTTGATCGAACTGATCGACGCCTTCAACCCCAAACTCGTGGTCCTTGCGGGTTTCATGCGCATCCTCAGCGCAGATTTCGTCCGGCACTACGAAGGGCGCCTGCTCAATATCCACCCTTCCCTGCTGCCCAAGTACAAAGGCATGCACACCCACCAGCGCGCCCTCGACGCCGGCGACAGTGAGCATGGCTGCAGCGTGCACTTTGTGACCGAGGAACTCGATGGCGGGCCTCTGGTCGTACAGGCAGTGGTTCCGGTAGAGTCAGGCGACTCGGCGCAGACGCTTGCGCAACGGGTTCATACCCAGGAACACAGGATTTACCCGCTGGCTGTTCGCTGGTTTGCCGAAGGACGGTTGATTCTTGGCGACCAGGGTGCATTATTGGACGGCCAGTTACTCGCGGCCAGCGGCCACTTGATTCGAACCTAGGAGATTTTATGCGTCGCGCCCTGCTTTTCGCTTTTGCGCTGTTCGCTTTGCCTGCCGTACAAGCGGCAGACCTTCACCCCTTCTCCGTCAGCTACACCGCCGACTGGAAACAACTGCCCATGAGCGGTTCGGCTGAACGCAGCCTGAGCAAGAATGGCGACGGTACCTGGACCTTGAATTTCAAGGCCTCGATGATGATTGCCAGCCTGACCGAAACCAGTGTGATCCTGTTCGACAAGGACACCCTGCAACCCAAGAGCTACAGCTTCGAACGCGGCGGCCTGGGCAAGGCGAAGAAGATCAACCTGGACTTCGACCAGAGCGCCAAGAAAGTCACCGGCTTTGAAAACAAAGACCCGGTCAATGTCACGCTCGAAAGCGGCATGCTCGACAAGTCCACCTACCAGCTTGCCCTGCAACGCGATGTTGCCGCCGGCAAGAAGAGCATGAGCTACCGTGTGGTTGAAGGTACAGATACCGATACCTACGACTTCCGCGTGATCGGCTCGGAAAAGGTCCAGACCAAGGTCGGTTCGATCGACGCGATCAAGGTCGAGCGCGTGCGCGACCCGTCGCAGAGCAAGCGCATCACACAGATGTGGTTTGCCAAGGACCAGGGCGGCATTCTGGTTGCCCTGCGTCAGGTCGAGACTGACGGCAAGGAATACAACATCATGCTGCAGGATGGCACCGTTGACGGTAAGGCCGTCAAAGGCAGCTGATTGCTGATGCACCGAAAAGAGCCTCGCTGAATGCGGGGCTTTTTTTTGCCTGGG